>CAJBIS010000312.1 GCA_903953195.1 uncultured Actinomycetes bacterium | reverse complement strand
TCATGGACCGGCGAGTGCTCGCCCACTACGACGGCGACGTCACGCTGGCGAACATCCACCCGCGGACTCGGGCCAAGGTGCTCGCCCGCTACGGGGCCGGGACGGCGGCGGCGACGGCCTCGACCGACTGAGGCTCCGCCAGCTCCGTCGGGAGCGCGAACACCATCACCGCCATCACGGCGATGCGCACGAGCGACATCGACGGCGTCTCCCCGAGGCCCATCGGGTCCACCAGCGCCACCACGGCGACCGCGCCGAGCGCCCATCGCCACCATGCATCGGCGGTGACGAGCCACCACAGCACCGCCGGGATCAGGAAGAACAGATGGTGGCCCCAGGTCAGGGGTGACACCAGGTAGCTGGCGAGCATCACGAGCGTGAACGCCGCCAGCACGTTGCCGGCGCGGTCGGCTCGGACGGCACGGCGGAAGGCCACCACCAGGACGAGCAGGCTCACGAGTGCCCACACCAGCAGTTCGAGCCGATCGTTCGGCAGGCCGGCGGCCACCCTCCGGATCGTGTTGTTGAAGAAGGTGTCGACATCCGGCGCGCGCCGCGTGGACCAGAGCTCGGAGCGGAAGAAGCGCCAGGTGTCCGACGGGTACACCACCGCGGCGATCCCCGTGGCGACCACGAACGACGTCGCCGCCACCGCCGAGGCCCGGCGACGGCCGGCGAGGAACAGGTACGGGATGAGCAACGCCGGCGTCACCTTGATCGCCGCGGCGAGCCCGGTCCCGACGCCGGCCAGCGCGCTGCGACGTCGGAGCAGCACGAGGTCCGTGACGATCAGTGCGGCCACCAGTGCGTTCACCTGACCGAGGCGACCATTGAGCAGCACCGGCATCGTCCAGACCCCGGCGGCGACGCACGACAACACGGCGACCTCGGGATCGGCGAACGGCGACCGGGGCCACCGCCGCGCCGCCACCGGCGCAATGGACCAACCGACGACCGCGAGGAACCACACCGAGCACGCCGCGGTGACGCACCACCACAACGACTCACCCGTCGAGTTCGTCATGGCCGACAGCGGCCAGAGCACGATCGCCGCGAACGGCGGGTACAGGAACGGCAGACCGAGGATGCGGTACTGGAAGTCGTAGAGCGACATCGACCCCGACGCCGAAATGGCTTCGGCGTAGACGTAGAAGTCGATCCGACTCGTCCCCTCGGACGTCCAGAGGTTCACCAGCAACGCGCCCACCGACACCACGGCGATCAGCCGGGCCGCCCATCGCCAGCCCGACGCGGCGTGACTCACCCGACCTCCACCACGCCGGTCGACGCAGCGGCACCGGGACCGGTACCTCCACCGAGCCGGGACCGGCGGTACCAGATGATCCCACCGGCCACGACGAGGACCGGGATCACCCACGGACCCGCGCCACCGATGCGGTGCAGCACGCCGGCGCCCGACGGGAGGATCACCAGACAGCCCACCACCGAGAGCACGATGATCAACCACATGCGCGACTCCCGCAGGGTCAGCGACATGATGGCGAATGCCGGGAGCACGTACCACGGGTAGAGGGCGGGTCCGAGCAGCGACACCAACAGGAGGGCGAGGCCGAGCGACACGAACGGGACCCGGTCCTTCGTCCGGACGAGCACCGCGGCCGACAATGCGGCAGCCAGCCCGAGGCCCAGCAGGGTCGTCACCTGCTTCACGTCGGCGTCCCACAGCGGCACGCCCAGCCAACCACTCAGATCTCGCGCCGCGATCCCGAAGGCGCGGGCCGGAGCGAGCAGCGATCGCGAACCGCCGGCACCCTGGATCGCCGAGATCCAGCCGAACCCGAGCCCCGAGACCACCGACGTCACCGCCACCACCATCAGACCGACGGCGGAGACCCAGATGGTCGACCAGACGCGCCTGGCGAGCGACGCCATCGGACCCGCGGCGGCCCAGCCGAGGAACACGACGGCCGCGAACGCCGGGATCTTGATCGACGCCGCCAACGCGCACGCCACGACGCCGGGCACCAGGTAACCCTCGACGGCGAGCACCATCCCGAGCAGCAGCAGCGCCATCATCAACGCCTCGTTGTGGGCACCCGAGATGGCATGGAAGATCGTGAGCGGATTGCACACCGCCAGCACCAGCACCGTCGCCGTGTCGCCGCCGTAGTGGCGGGACAGGCGGATGAGACACCACACCGACACGGCGATCGACGCGATGGCGGTGCGGCGGCTTTGCCCGGCGGCCTCGCCGCGGGTGGAGGTGAATCTGTGGTCCAGCTTCACCGGTGCGGGACGGCGTGGACGGCATTTCGTGCAGACCTTCGCCGAGAGCGCGCAGGTCCGCGTGCTTGCGAGCGATGGGCTGGTGGGCGGACCCGAGCGCGGCGCGAGCTGGGATCTCCCGATCGCCGCCCGGCCGCGCGGGCTCGCACCATTCGTCCGTCCCGGGCGCGACGCGGTGCGGTTGACTGGCGTTGTCAACGTATCCGGCGAATGGGAGCCGGAACTCACCCGATGGCTCGGGAGCCGCGCGCACACAAACGGCTAGGATTTCGACGC
>CAJBIS010000311.1 GCA_903953195.1 uncultured Actinomycetes bacterium | reverse complement strand
CCGAGGAATCCGATGTCCAGCCGCCGTCCCACGCCCCTCCGTCTCGCAGTCGCCACGACGAGCCTCGTCGTGCTGGCGTTCGTGTCGTCCGCGTGCAGCGGCGAGACGCAGCCAGGTGAGTACGGCGAGGCGTACCAGGCGAACTTCATGATCGGTTGCACCGGCGTGGAGCCCCAGGACGACGGCACCTTCACCAACCCGAGCCTGGGTTCGCCGCCGTTCTGCGACTGCGTCTACCAGGGGCTCGAGGAGAAGGTGCCCTTCGAGCAGGCCAAGGAGTTCGAGGACCAGCAGGCCGAGTCCGAGCCGGGCGAGATCACGATCCCGGACAACATCAACCAGGTCTACGAGGCCTGCAAGGCCTCGAACCCCGAGCCGGCGCAGTAGCGACCCCCTGCTCCGCCCCGACGTGGGGCGAGGACCGGTTCAGCCCGCGGCCGGCGCCCTCGTCGGCAACCCGACCCGGACGGACTCCTCGGCCGTGGCCGGCCACCGGGAGCGGGACTTCTCGGCCAGCTTGCGCATGAGGGCGATCGCGCCCGGGTCCGAGTCACCCGGTCGGGCCTCGATGACTCCCTCGGCGATCATCCGCTCGATGATCTCGCGGCCCAGGTCGGTCCGCACGATCGTGAGCGTCCAGTTGGCGTTCTCGCCGATGCCGCCACATGAGATGTCGGCGTGCTCGGCCGCGAAGTCGGGGCAGTGCGTGCAACCGTCGCGGGTCCAGGCGTGGCACTCCTTGAGGTTGATCTCGTGGTAGCTGCCGTCGTCCATCCAGATCTGGAACACGCCCTTGATGTTCATCTTGACCATGTGTTCCTTGGCGAGTCCGTACTTCGCCCAGAACAGCTCCTCGAAGATGGCGTCGTCGAAGGTCTTGGAGCACAGCAGACCGAGGTTGAACACGATGGGTTTGGCGATCTTGCCGACCTTGCGTGACCACATGACCGGCGGCACCGACGACTGACAGCTCATGCCCACGAGGGCGAGGCGCGAGTGGCCGGCCTCGAGCGCCTCGTCGATGGCGAGCGTGTTGGCGGAGTACGTGTACCGACTGCCTGCCGAGGCGAGGATCTCGTCGCGGTTGGCGGCCACGCCGGGCACGGCCTTCCACGAGGTGGCGTCGCCCTCGAGGTACGACACGAGCGCCGCGTCGATGTAGTCGTGCTCCATGGCCCAGATCAGAATGGCCGAGACCAGTCCGCCGTCCTGGCCGATCTCGTTGATGTGTGTGTCGCTGGCGCGGGTCAACAGGATGTCCTGGTACACACCGGCGACCTCGTCGTCGGCGCGCAGCCGGCCGAACAGGTGGTCGTCGGCCTGCGCCTCCCAGATCCCGAACCTCGGGCACGCCCGGGTGCACGTGGTGCAGCCCTTCTGGCCGTGGGTGCAGTCGTCGGGGCCGAGTTCGTCCTCGATGTGGAACGGCCGGTACCCGCCCTGGCTGTGGTCGTAGCCGATCACGTCGTGCGGACACGAGATGACGCAACCGGCGCAGCCGGTGCACAGGTCCGTGTCGATCACCTGGGCCTTGAGCTCGGCCCACTGGTTGCGCCAGCGGGTGGAGGTGACTTCCTCGAGACGGTCGGCCAGTGACATGGCCGAAAACTAGCCCCGACGCCGGTGGGTGCCGAGTTCGAGTGCGCCGCCCGGCTGACTGGCCGCGTTCGGGCGGGCGCGTGAAGAATGCAGGCATGGACCTGACCTACCCGAGTGACGCCGAGGAGTTCCGCACCGAGATCCGCGACTGGCTCGAGGCGCACCTGCCCGAGGGCTGGTTCGACGACGGCTTCTCGATGACCCCCGAGGAGAAGGCGGCGTTCAACGACTCGTGGACCACGACCCTGTTCGAGGGCGGATGGATCTGCGCCACCTGGCCCGAGGAGTACGGGGGCAAGGGGCTCAGCACCATGCAGGGCGTGGTGCTCGCCGAGGAGTTCGCCCGGGCCCGGGCGCCGATGCGCGCCGACTTCTTCGGCGACACGCTGGTCGGCCCGACGATCCTGATGAACGGCACCGAGGAGCAGAAGAAGTACTTCCTGCCGAAGATCCTCGACGGCTCGATGCGCTGGTGCCAGGGCTTCTCCGAACCCGACTCCGGGTCCGACCTCGCGTCGCTCACGACGACCGCCGTGCTCGACGGCGACGAGTGGGTCGTCAACGGCCAGAAGGTGTGGACGACCCAGGCCCAGTTCGCGGACTACTGCTTCGTGCTGGCGCGCACCGACCCGGATGTCGTGAAGCAGGCGGGCATCTCGTACCTGCTGGTGCCCATGGACCAGCCGGGCGTCGAGGTGCGGGGCATCGTGCAGCCCGACGGCACCGCCGAGTTCAACGAGGTGTTCTTCAGCAACGCACGCTGCCCGGTCGACAACGTCGTCGGCGGTCTCAACAACGGTTGGAAGGTGGCGAACGACACCCTGACGTTCGAGCGGGGCATGTCGGCCACGACCGGCTATCGCCGCTTCGAGGAGGAGTTCCGCCTCATGCGTGAGGCGGCCGAGGCCAACGGGCTGATCGACGACCCGCTGGTCCGGCAGCGCATGATGCGCTTCTACTCGAAGATCCAGATCCTCAAGGTCAACGGGCTGCGCTCGCTGAGCTCGGCGCTGGCGAAGGAGAGCGACAGCTTCCTCAGTCCCACCGAGAAGTTCAGCGTCGCTGCGCTCGGGGCCACGAACAAGATGTTCTGGTCCGAGATGCACAAGGAGGCGATGGAACTCGCACTCGACATCTTCGGTGCGGCCTCGATGCTGTCGACCACCGGCCCGGAGAGCGGCTCGTGGCCGGCGGCACTGCGCGCCGAGGGTCGGGGCACGTACCCCGTCAGCCTCATGATGTCGGCGTTCTTCTTCTCCCGTTCCGAGACGATCTGGGGCGGCACGTCGCAGATCCAGCGCAACATCGTGGGCGAACGGGTGCTCGGGCTGCCGCGGGAGCCGAAGGTGGCGGCGAAGTCGGACTGATCCCGACTGCGGTGGGGGTGATCCGTTCCGGCGGGAACCGGGCGCTACCGTGGTCGTGCTGGCGGGCGTCCCCCGATCCCCGCGCTGATCCGTGCCTGCTGGACCCTCCTCCGACGACCCCTCCGATCTCGTCCCGGGATCCGACGACCTCGAGGTCGCGCCGGTGGTTCGTCGCCGTCGACGCGAGACGGAGTCCGGCAGCCGCTCCTCGAAGCGTTCGAAGCCGGGCGGCAAGCGGTCGACCGGTCGCCGGATCCTCATGGTGTTCGGCGCGCTCGTGGTCGTGGGCGCACTGGTCGCCGGCGCCACGGCGGCCTGGAGCTGGTGGAGCCTGTCCCGGTTCGAGCGGGCCTCGCTGGACCTGGCGGTCACCACGTCCGACGAACCGCAGAACTTCCTGCTGATCGGATCCGACAGTCGTGAGGGTGTGACCTCGGAGGACGCGGGCGCGCAGGTGTACCTGGGCAGTGGCACCCCGGAGGGCCGACGTTCCGACAGCATCGCCATCGTCCGGCTCGACCCCAAGCAGTCGCGGATCTCGATGCTGTCGATCCCGCGGGATCTCTGGCTGCCGATCTCGCCGACGGGCGAGGAGCAGCGGATCAACACGGCGTTCTCGACGTCGGCGCAGACGCTGATCGACACGATCGAGTCGAACTTCCAGATCCCGATCAACCACTACGTCGAGGTCGACTTCGCCGGGTTCCAGGATCTCATCAACACCATCGGCGGCGTCCCGATGTACTTCGATCGGCCGGTGCGCGATCGGAACTCGGGCCTGATGATCGACGAGGCCGGCTGCCAGCTCCTCGACGGCTACCAGGGCCTGGCGTTCGCCCGGTCCCGGTACCTCGAGTGGAACAACGGCACCGAGTGGGTGAACGACCCGAGTCACGACATGGGGCGGATGAGTCGACAGCAGGAGCTGATGCGGGCCGCCATCGCCAAGGTCCGCTCCCTCGGCCTCACCAGCCTGACGCAGCTCAACGGTCTCATCGACGCGGCGGTCGACAACGTGACGCTCGACGATCAGCTCGGAATCCGCGACCTGCTGGGACTCGGCTCGCAGTTCGCCGGCGTCGACCCCGGGGCCATCCAGACGTACTCGCTCCCGGTCACCGAATTCACCACGAGCGGCGGCGCCGCCGTCGAGCTGCTCGACCCCGTGCCGGCGCAGCCGATGCTCGACGTGTTCCGAGGTGTGTCGACGCCGGGCACCACGACCACGACGGTCCCGCCGGCGAAGCCGAGCGAGATCACGGTGAGCATCTTCAATGGCACCCCGAAGCAGGGTGAGGCCCGGCGGGTGAGCTACGTGCTGAGCGCCGGTGGGTTCACGCTCGGTCCGATCGAGAACGCCGATCGTCCGCCGGAGCGTTCCGTCGTCTTCCATGCGCCCGGTGGCACGGAGATGGGCGAGCTCGTCGCGAAGTGGTTGGGACCCGCACCCGAGGTCCGAGAGGATCCGGCACTCACGGACGGCCAGGTGCGTGTGGTGCTCGGGCCCGAGTTCTCCACCGTCGACGACCCGGCGAACGGCGAGGACACCACGACGACGACCGCGGCGCCGACGCCCGCCGCGCCGGCGCCGGGCGCGGGACCTGCGGAACCACCGCCGATCCCCACCACGACGTTCCCCGGCGGTTGGTCGCCGACGTCACCGCCCGCCGGCATCGTCTGTCGCTGACGAGGACCGGCGCCGGACGGCGCCAAGGCGGGGGAGTGGCGGGAGAGTGGCCGGCGGTCATTCCTCACCATGGGGACCTCACCGTGGGGAGTGGTGATCCGACCACTCGCTGTGACACACTCGGTGAACAAGGTTCAGTGTCGAGAGGGTTGCCCATGCTGGAGTTCGCGTCGTCCAACACTCGTGCGGTGAATCCCGAGCGCGCCGTGCTCGAGGCGCTCGAGCTGGCGTACGGCACGACGTCGCCGCAGCCCGATCTGGTGATGCTGAACGCCGCGGTCGGGCACGACCTCGTCGCCCTGTCGGACGCGGTCCGGGCCAGCTGCCCGGGGGCGCGCGTGCTGGCGGCGTCGTGCGCCGGCGTGGTCGGTCCCGACGGACCGGGTGAGTCGCTCCACGACATCGCGCTCGTCGGCATCCGCGGTGAGGGAATGTCCGTCGCTCACGTCGATGGCCTGTTCGGACCCACCTCGTTCGACAAGGGCGCGGAGCTCGCCCGACAGCTCCAGGACGCGCCGCAGCCGGTCACGATGATGTACCTGCTGGCATCGGGCATCGACATCGCCAACGACGAGCTCATCGACGGCATCGAGTCCGTGCTGGGTCGCGACGTCGTGATCTTCGGTGCGACCTCGTCGGACCAGATGCAGGGAGTTGCGACCTTCCAGGCGATCGACGGCGAATTGTTCCAGCACGCCGCGTTCGCGGTCGGGATCTGGGACCCGACGCTCGTCGTGGACACCCAGGCGACCCACGGCTTCGTGGCCATCGGCGAGCCGGCGACCGTCACCGCCGTCGAGGGCAACCAGATCCTCGAGCTCGACGGCGGGCCGGCATGGCCTGCGTTCCTCGAGAAGCTGGGTCTGCCGGGGACCGCCACGGAGGGCGACACGATCCCGATCGGGGCGCTCGCCGAGGAGCTCTCGCCCGACCTCGCCGCGGAGTACGGCAACGACCACATCCTGCGAGTGGTGACGCACCACACCGACGACGGCGCGCTCGTCTACGCGACGAGCTCGGCCGTGGGCACGAAGCTGTGGCTGACGGTGCGCGATGAGGACCGCATCTTCGACGACATGGATCGGATGCTGGCGGCCATGACCTCGCGGCATCCCGGCCAGCACCCGGTCGCCGTGTTCCAGGCCGACTGTCTGGCCCGTGGCCGACGCCTGTTCGACCGGGTGATGAAGGAGGAGCTCGTCCACCGGATGCAGCAGCCGTTCGCGCACGACGGCGTGCTGCCGGCGTGGTTCGGGATGTACGGCTTCGGCGAGTACGCGCACCTCGGCGGGCGCAACGCCTACCACAACTACACGACGGCGCTGGCGGCGCTGTACCGGGTCGACGACCCGTCCGCTGCCGGCTGAACCATGTCCGACGGTCCGACGACGGACGAGTCGCCCTACGGTCCGAACGCCTACAGCCTCCTGCAACAACAGTTGGTGGCGGTGCGGGGCCGTCTCGACCGTCAGATCAGTCGGTTGATCCGGCTGAACCGGGTGTCGGATGAGTTGCTCGATCGCGGGACGTCGCTCGAGATCGCACCGAGCTTCGCCGAGGGCATCGTCGACGTTCTCGACGTCGCCGTCGGCGCCGTCTGGATCCTGCCGACGGACGACGACAGCGAGGTGCACTTCGCGTCGTTCGGAGCCCCCATCGACCGTGACGGCTGGCAGGCCCTGGGCCCCTCGATCGCCGCGGATCTGACGAGCCGTGGTGCCCGCGGAGCGGAGCCGCTGGCACCGAGTGCCGCCGCGGGCGTGGGTCCGCCCGAGCTGGTCGATGCCATCGTCAGTACCTGCGTGGGCCGATCGGGCTCGCCGTCCGCGCTGGTCCTCGCAGCGAACACCCACGCCATGGCCGGGATGATGGAGCCGTCCGGCGAGGACACGGTCGAGATCCTCACGCTGCTGGCCGAGAAGCTGGCGGCGCACCTCGACAACGCCGCCGACCGCCGGACGATCGACGTGCAGGTCCGACGCCTGCGCGATTCCGAGGAGCGGATGGAACTCGTGCTCCAGGGCACCAACGACGGCTGGTGGGACTGGGAGTTCGACACGAACTCGTGCTTCGTCTCGGCCCGGTGGCGCCAGATGCTGGGCCACCACGCGGCCGAGGGCACGGTGCTCGAACGGTTCTGGACCGATCGGGTGCACCCGGTGGACCGACCCGGTTTCGATCGTCTGCTCGAGGATGCGCTCGTCCACGAGGACCACGGATTCGAGACCGAGATCCGAATGCGGCGCGCCGACGGCACGTACCTGCCGGTGCTGGTCCGCGGGACGATCTCACGCGACGCCGACGGTGTGGCGACCCGCTTCACCGGGTCGATCCTGGACCTCACCGAGCGACACCGTCAGGAACGGCAGGTCCGCCGACTGGCGTTCTTCGATCCGCTCACGGATCTCCCGAACCGCCGACTGCTGCTCGAGCGCCTGGAGCAGGCGCTCCGATCGAACGAGCGGAACGATCGCACCGCGGCGGTGCTCATGCTCGACCTGGACCGGTTCAAGACGCTCAACGACACGCACGGCCACGCCGCCGGTGACCAACTCCTGCGGTCCGCCGGGCAGCGTCTGCGATCCGTGGTGCGGTCGTCGGACACGGTCGCCCGGTTGAGCGGCGACGAGTTCATCGTGCTGCTCGCCGACGCCGGACCGGACGTCGCCACGGCGACCGCCGCGGCCGGGCACGTGGCGGCCACCATCCAGGCGGCGATGGCCGAACCGTTCGAGATCGACGCCGGCCAGATCCACCACTCGGCCAGTATCGGGATCGCCGTGGCCGCCGAGTCGGGACTCACCGTCGACGCCGTGCTCAAGCGGGCCGACGTCGCGATGTACGAGGCCAAGGCGTCGGGTCGCAACGCCGTGAGCCTCTTCCAACCCGAGATGGAGCACCGGGTGGCGGAGCGCTCCGCACTCGAGGCGGACCTGCGCCGTGGGTTCGCCGACGGCGAGCTCGAGATCTACTACCAGCCGCAGGTCGACATCGCCGGGCGACTGTTCGGGGCCGAGGCGCTGATGCGCTGGTTCCCGGTCGACGCGCCGCCGGTGTCGCCACTCGAGTTCCTCACCGTCGCCGAGGAGTCCGGCTTCATCCACGAGCTCGGGGCGTGGGCGCTCGAGACGGCGTGTGAGCGCCTGGCGTCGTGGTCGCTGACCGCGCCGCCGGGATTCCGCGTCGCGGTCAACCTGGCGTCGTCGGAGTTCCTGCATCCGGAGTTCCCCGAACGGGTGCTCAGCGTCCTCGACCGAACCGGGGTGGACGGCGAGCTGCTCCGACTCGAGATCACCGAGGCGACCGTGGTGACCGATCTGGCGTTCGCGGCGTCGCGGATGGAGGAGTTGCGATCCCACGGCATCGAGTTCGCGCTCGACGACTTCGGCACCGGGTACTCGTCACTGACCTACCTGCGGCGGCTCCCGGTCGCCGAGGTCAAGATCGACCAGTCCTACATCCGGGACTTCCCGTCGAACACCCAGGACGTGGCGATCGTGGACGCGGTGCTCACGCTGTGCTCGAGTCTCGGTCTGCGGGTCGTGGCCGAGGGCGTCGAGACCGAGGCGCAGTGGCGGGCGCTCGACGACTTCGGCTGCGAGTACTTCCAGGGCTACCTGTTCGGCCGGCCGGTCGCCGCACCGGACGATGTGGCCGAACTCGTCGAGCCGACGTTCCGTCAGGTGACCTGATGCGTGCCCTCGGCAGGATTCGAACCTGCGCACACGGCTCCGGAGGCCGATGCTCTATCCCCTGAGCTACGAGGGCGGCGGTCCGAGACCCTAGCGCGCTCGTCTCCCACGACGAACCCGACCCCCCGGAATCGATGACGGTCGCCGGCCCGTCGGGCGGTACGATTCGTGCTCGCCCACATCCCGTCGAACGCCGACCGGAACGGCGTCGAGCCCGGAAAGGCTGTGCCTCCGCCATGCGCAACGTCCTCATCCCCGCGCTGCGCGACGCACTGGTGGGACTCGGTGTCGACCCGCCCGTGGAGATCCAGATCGAGCAGCCCGCGCACCGCGAGCACGGTGACTTCTCATCGAACGTGGCGCTGGTCTGCGCGAAGTCGGCGGGCCGCAACCCGCGCGACCTCGCCACGCAGCTCGCCGAGGCGCTCGAGCAGTCGCCGCCGCCATTCGTCATCGCCGTCGAGGTCGCCGGCCCCGGGTTCGTGAACTTCCGGCTCGATCCGGCTTGGCTGCACCAGGTGGTCGGCGCCGTGGTCGACGCCGGCGACGACTACGGCCGCAGCGCCGAGGGTGCCGGGCGGAAGGTGCTCGTCGAGTACGTGTCGGCCAACCCGACGGGGCCCGTCCACGCCGGCCACGCCCGGGGAGCGGTCTACGGCGACAGCCTCGCCCGGATCCTCCGTTTCACCGGTCACGACGTCAGCGAGGAGTTCTACGTGAACGACCGCGGCGTCCAGATGCAGGTGTTCGCGGCGTCGCTGGCTGCTCGCAAGGCGGGGGAGGAGCCCCCGGAGGAGGGCTACCGGGGCGCGTACATCACCGAGTGGGCCTCGGAGATGCCGGATGGTGAGGACCCGCTGATCTGGGGTGAGGCCCGGGCGCTGCTCGATCAGCGCGAGGTGCTCGGCGACCTCGGCGTCGCGTTCGACGACTGGTTCTCGGAACGTCGCATGGTCAACTCGGGGGCGATCGACGCGACGCTCGCCGACCTCCGTGACCGTGACATGGCCTTCGACGACGACGGCGCGGTGTGGCTGCGTTCGACCCGGTTCGGGGACGACAAGGACCGGGTGCTCGTCAAGAGCGACGGCGAGTACACCTACCTCCTCCCCGACATCGCCTACCACCGGGACAAGTTCGACCGGGGCTTCGACCTGCTCATCAACGTGTGGGGCGCGGACCACCACGGGTACGTGGCGCGCATGCGCGCCGCGATCCAGGCGCTCGGCCACGACCCGGAGGCGTTCGAGGTCGTGATCACCCAGCTCGTTCGGCTCGAGCGCGACGGGGTCGAGGTCAAGATCTCGAAGCGGTCGGGCGACCTCATCACCATGCGGGACCTGCTCGACGAGGTCGGGGCGGACGCCGTCCGACTCACGTACCTGCTGCAGTCGGTCGACTCGCCGCAGACCGTCGATCTGGATCTCGTCGTGGCGCAGTCGAACGAGAACCCGGTGTTCTACGTGCAGATGGCGAACGCCCGGATCCACTCGATCGACCGGGTCGCCGCCGAGCGGGGACTGGTGCGTTCGCCGCTCGATCAGGTCGACCTGTCGGTGCTGACGCACGACCGTGAGCTCGAGGTGCTGCGCCAGCTGCACGCCCTCCCTGACGTGGTGCTGCTCGCATGGCGCGAGCGCGCGCCGCACAAGGTCACGACCTGGGTGCGCGATCTCGCCGGCGCGGTCCACGGCTTCTACCACGACTGCCCCGTGCTGCATCCCGACACCCCCGACGACCTCCGTCAGGCGCGCTGGTGGCTCGCCGAGTCGGCGGGCATCGGTCTGCGCGTCGGACTCGGACTCGTGGGCGCCTCCGCGCCCGAGTCGATGTAGGGGCGTCGACCGTGGACCCGCTCCCGGTGGAGCTGTTGCCGGACACCGCGACGATCGCCGAGGACGGTCGCCTGTCGATCGGAGGGTGCGACCTGCTCGACCTCGCCCACGAGTTCGGCACGCCCCTGTTCGTCTACGACGAGGCCCACCTGCGGGCCCGCTGCGCCGAGGCCGTCGACGTGTTCGGGCCGGACGGCGCGGTCTACGCCACCAAGGCGTTCCTGTGCCGGGCGATGGCCCGGCTCGCTCACGCCGAGGGCATGCGACTCGACGTCGCCACCGGCGGGGAGCTCGCCGTGGCACTCGCCGCCGACGTGCCGGCAGACCGGCTCACCCTGCACGGCAACAACAAGTCCGCCGACGAGCTCCGGGCCGCCATGGAGCGGGGCGTGGGCCGCATCATCGTGGACAGCCACGACGAACTCGATCGGATCGAGGCACTCGTCGCCGACGGCGCGCCCGTGCCGTCGGTCCTGTTGCGGGTGAACCCCGGGATCGAGGTCCACACGCACGAGCACGTCCGGACCGGCAACCTGGACTCCAAGTTCGGCTTCCCGCTGCCGACCGGTCAGGCGGCGGAGGCCGTCGACCGGGCCCGCGCCTCCACTGCGGTGGATCTGGTGGGGCTGCACCTGCACATCGGGTCGCAGGTGTTCAGTGTCGACAACTTCATCGACGGCCTGCGCACGGTGGCGCCGTTCGTGGTCGACGCCGACCTGCCCGAGCTGGTCGTGGGCGGGGGCCTCGGTGTGGCCTACGTGGCGGGCGAACAGGCCCCGACGTTGCGGGAGTGGGGCGGTGCGGTGCTCGAGTCGTGTCGGGCCGAGGGCATCCGGTCGTCCATCGCCGCGGAACCCGGACGGAGCATCGTGGCCGGCGCCGCTGTCACGCTCTACACGGTGGGAACCATCAAGTTCATCCCGGGCGTGCGCACCTACGTCGCCGTCGACGGCGGCATGAGCGACAACCCGCGGCCGGTGCTCTATGGCAGCGGCTACGAGACGTTCCTGCCGCGTGCGGCCTCGTCGCGTCGCGAGATGCCGATCCGGCTGGTCGGGAAGCACTGCGAGTCGGGCGACGTGCTCGTCCGCGAGGGCACGGTGCCCGCCGATCTCGCCGTGGGCGATGTGATCGGCACGCCGGTGACGGGCGCCTACGGCCACTCGATGGGGTCGAACTACAACAAGATCCTGCGGCCGCCGGTGGTGTTCGTCCGCGACGGCGTTGCCCGGCTCGTCGTGCGACGCGAGACGGTCGACGACCTGCTGGCCACCGACGTCGACTGAACCATCGAACCGGAACGGGTTCGTGACCGGTCGGGGTCGCCGGTAGCCTGCCACGGTGACCGAGACGACCGAACGCATCGTGAACCTGGGGCTCCTCGGCTGCGGCACGGTGGGCGGATCGCTCGTCGAACTCGTGCAGGGGCGTGCCGATGACATCGCCGCCCGGACCGGCGTCCGCCTGCGGGTGGCGCGGATCGCGGTGCGATCACTCGACGTGGACCGGGGCCTCGACGTCGATCCCTCGGTGTTCACCGTTGACGCCGCGTCGCTCGTCGTCGACCCGGGCGTCGACGTCGTCGTCGAGGTCATGGGTGGCATCGACCCGGCCCGTGACCTGATCGCCGCCGCGCTGCGAGCCGGCAAGCCCGTGGTGAGCGCCAACAAGGAGCTGCTGGCCTCGGCGGGTGCCGAGCTGTTCGAGCTGGCGGACACCAGCGGCGTCGACCTGCTGTTCGAGGCCGCCGTCGCCGGCGGCATCCCGTTCATCCGACCGCTCCGCGAGTCGCTCGTCGGCGAGGACGTGATCCGGGTGATGGGCATCATCAACGGCACGACCAACTACATCCTCACGAAGATGACCGAGGAGGGCTGGAGCTACGCGGACGCGCTCGCCGAGGCGCAGGCGCTCGGGTACGCCGAGGCGGACCCGACGGCGGACGTCGAGGGTTTCGACGCGGGCGCCAAGGCGGCGATCATCGCCACGATCGCGTTCGGTGTCGGTGTGACGGCGGCCGATGTGCACCACGAGGGCATCTCGACCGTCACCGCCGACGACATCGAGGCTGCGGGCCGTCTCGGCTACCAGATCAAGTTGCTCGCCGTCGCCGAGCGATTCGACGACGCGTCGGTGGCCGTGCGCGTGCACCCGACGATGGTCCCGGTCACGCATCCGCTGGCATCGGTCCGTGACAGCTTCAACGCCGTGTTCGTCGAGGGTGCCGCCGTCGGCGACCTGATGTTCTACGGCCGAGGTGCCGGTGGGTTCCCGACGGCCTCGGCCGTCCTCGGCGACGTCGTCGACGCCGCGGTCAACGTGGTCAAGGGCACGCACGCATCGCTCGGCTCGTTCGGTCAGGCGGTGCTGCGACCGCAGGACGATCTCGACTCGGCCTTCTACCTGATCGTCGAGGTGGTCGACCGCCCGGGGGTGCTCGCCAACGTGGCCGGCGTGTTCGGCGCCAACGGCGTGTCGATCCGGTCCATGGAGCAGTCGGCGCTCGCCGACGACGGTGCCGCCCGCCTCATGTTCATCACCCACACCGCCCGTGAGTCCGACGTGCAGCACACGCTCGAGGCGCTGCGGGCGCTCGACGTGGTGCGCTCGGTCGACTCGGTGATCCGGGTCATCGGGCCCAGCTGAGCGTGCGGTACGTCTCGACCCGAGGTGCCGCGGCCGAGCTCGGCTTCGCGGACGTCCTGCTCGCCGGCCTCGCGTCGGACGGCGGGCTCTACCTGCCGGCGCAGTGGCCGCAGCTGCCGCCGCTCGAGGAACTGCGCGGCCGACCGTACGACCAGATCGCCGTCGAGGTCATGTGGCCGTTCGTGGCCGACGACATCGACCGCGCCGCGTTCGAGCGGATCGTCACCGAGGCCTACGCCACGTTCGACGTGCCCGAGGTGTGCCCGGTCGTCCCGATCGGGTCGTCCGTCGCCGGACGCGACCTGCTGCTGCTCGAGTTGTTCCGCGGGCCGACGCTCGCGTTCAAGGACGTCGCGCTGCAGCTCGTCGGGCGGCTCTTCGACCACGTGCTCGCCCAACGGGACGAGCGCATCTGCGTGCTGGGTGCCACGTCGGGCGACACGGGCTCGGCGGCCATGGACGCGTGCGCCGGCCGGGATCGGGTCGACATCTTCATCCTGTTCCCGGACGGCCGGACCTCCGAGGTGCAGCGCCGCCAGATGACGACGCTCGGCGCCGCCAACGCGCACGCGCTCGCCGTCCCCGGCACCTTCGACGACTGCCAGGACCTGGTGAAGGCGGCGTTCGCCGATCACGTCTTCCGGGACGAGGTCCACCTCTCGGCGGTCAACTCGATCAACTGGGCGCGTGTGATGGCGCAGATCGTCTACTACGTCACCGCTCACCTGAGCGTCTCGCCCGACGGCGCCCCCGTGAGCTTCGTCGTGCCGACGGGAAACTTCGGCAACGTGCTCGCCGGCTGGGCGGCCGCCCGCATGGGGTTGCCGATCGAACGGCTCGTGATCGCGTCGAACCGCAACGATGTGCTCACGCGCTTCTTCACCACCGGCACGATGGCGATCACCGAAGTGGTGCCGACGACGAGTCCGTCGATGGACATCCAGGTGTCGTCGAACCTCGAGCGGCTGCTGTTCGAGGCGCTCGGGCGCGACGGCGCCGCGGTCGCCGACCTGATGTCGACGTTCCGGAGCGACGGTTCGGTGTCGGTCGAACCCGCAGTGCTCGAGGCGCTCCGCACCGAGTTCGACTGCGGGCGCCTCGATGACACCGCGGCGGCGGCCGTGATCCGCGAGGTGCACGACCGCACCGGCCTGCTGCTGGACCCGCACACCGCGGTCGGGATCGGCGTGGCCGAGTCGATGCTCGTCGCCGGGCCGCTCGCGGACCCGACCGTCCCGGTCGTCTGCCTGGCCACGGCGCACGCCGCGAAGTTCCCGGATGCGGTCGAGCAGGCGACCGGCATCCGTCCGGCGCTGCCCGATCGGCTCGGCGACCTGTACGAGCGGAGCGAGCGTGTCGAGCACGTGCCCGCCGACCTCGGCGCCATCGAGTCGCTGATCCGCGCGGAACTCGGCTGACCCGCACGGCATCCGGCTGCACCAGGCTGCTGCCGGCGTCACCGATGGCGTGCGAGCCGCCGCACTCGGGCAGAATGCCGCCATGAAGTACGTGGTCTGCGTCCCCGATGGTTGTGCCGACGAGCCGTTCGACGGGCTGGACGGCCGGACTCCGCTCGAGGTCGCGCACACCCCGACGCTCGACGCGCTCTGCGCGCGCGGCGAGGTGGGGCGCGCCGCGGTGATCCCGGACGGTCTGCCGCCGGGGAGCGACGTCGGCAACATGTCGATCCTCGGGTACGACCCCGCGGAGTTCCACACCGGTCGAGCGCCGATCGAGGCGGCCTCGCTCGGACTGGTGCTGCCCGACGACCGACTGGCGTACCGGTGCAACCTGGTCACACTCGGCGACGACGGCGTCATGGTCGACTTCGCCGGTGGTCACCCGTCCACCGATGCCGCGGTGCGCGCCATCGAGGCGCTCGACGCGGAACTCGGTCGTGGCTCGGACTCCGGGCTCGAGTTCCATGCCGGCGTGGAGTACCGGCACATCATGGTCGCTCCGGCCGACTGGGGTGACGCCGAGTGCGTGCCACCGCACGACCTCACCGGCGATCCCGCCGTGTGGCCGACCGGCCCGGCGAGCGATCGGCTGCGCGAGGTGATGGAGGCCAGCCGTCCGGTGCTCGCGGCGTCAGGTCTCGATGCCAACCAGATCTGGCTGTGGGGTCAGGGATTCCAGCCGACGATGCCGGCGTTCTCGGCCCGTTTCGGCGTGACGGGCGGAATCACCACCGCCGTCGACCTGGTGCGAGGGCTGGGTGTCCTCACCGAGATGGCCGTCCCCGATGTGGACGGCGCGACTGCCGGGTACGACACCGACTACGCGGCGCAGCGCGACGCGGCGCTCGCCGGACTCGACGCGGGCCTGGAGTTGTTCGTCATCCACGTCGAGGCCACCGATGAGGCCGGTCACGCCGGCGACGCCGCCGAGAAGGTGCGGTCGCTCGAGCGCTGGGACGCCGAGATCCTGGCACCACTGGTGCCGGCGCTCGATGAGCGGGGTCCGTGGCGACTGCTGCTGCTGCCCGACCACGCCACGCCGCTCCGACTGCGGACGCACACGTCGGACCCGGTGCCGTATCTCCTGGTGGGCGCCGGCGTGCCGACCTCGGGTCCCGACGTCTACACCGAGGCCGCGGTGGGCGGGGAGACCCCGGTCGCCGGGCACGACCTGATGGGTCGACTGCTCGGCGTCTGAGCTCCACCGGCAGGGGATCGGTTGCCCGTGGCGAGCCGGCCGGGTAGGGTGACGGGGTCGCTCTGGCGCAGGCCGATGGGCGGCGGGGGATCCAACGGTTCCCCGTCTGTCGTACCGGCCACTCCCTGATTCGTCTCGCTGAGTCGTCCCAGGGGTGCCTCCCGCTCCCGGATCCCCGGCAGGTGCCGAGATCCTGTCGCTGAGCGTCGCCCGGTCGACTCCCGCGCTGGCGGTTCCGACCGGGCCCCAACCGCTCGACCCGCACACGGGTCGAGCCGAACCATGAGGGAAGACGTGAGTCTCGATTCCATCGATGTTGAAGGCCTGGAACGCAAGGACCGGGGGGAACTGGCGGCGATCGCCACCGCGCTGGGCGGCAAGCCCACCAGCCGGACCAGGAAGGCCGACATCATCGGCATGATCCTCGATCTCGCCGGCGTGACGGACGGTGGCGGTTCCGGCGGCGGCGCCGAGACGCCGAGCGCACCGGAACCGGCGACCGATGCTCCTGCTGCTGAGGTGGAGTCGTCGAACGGGTCGACCGCCGAGGCCGACCACGGGTCCGAGGGCACGGAGACCGAGGAGCGTGCTGCCGACGACCGTCAGGGTGGCGAGCGCCAGCAGGGTGACCGCGGTCGTGACCGTCAGCAGGGCGACCGTCAGCAGGGTGGCCAGCAGCAGGGTGGCCAGCAGGGCGACCGTCAGCAGGGCGGCCAGTCACGTCAGCAGGGTGGCCAGCAGGGTGACCGTCAGCAGGGCGGCCAGTCACGCCAGCAGGGCGACCGTCAGCAGGGCGACCGTCAGCAGGGCGGTCAGCAGGGTGACGGTGACGGCGAGGGCGGCAACCGTCGACGGCGTCGTCGTCGGGGACGCGACCGTGACCGTGAGCGCACCGATGAGCCCACGGAGCAGACGTGGGAAGGTGAGCCCGACGACGTCAGCGGGTTCCTCGATCTCCGCGCCGAGGGCTTCGGGTACCTGCGGGTGAAGGGGTTCCTCCCGAGCAAGGACGACGTGTACGTCTCGGTGAAGCAGACCCGTCAGCTCGGGCTGCGCAAGGGCGACTTCCTGGAGGGCGCAGCTCGTCCGGCGATCCGCAACGAGAAGAACCCGGCGCTGCTGCGCATCGACAAGGTCAACGGCGTCGATCCCGAGCTGGCCCGCCTGCGCCCGCGCTTCGAGGACCTGACACCGCTCTTCCCGGACCAGAAGCTGCGGCTCGAGCGTGCCGACGAGCCGCTCGACATGACGTCACGGATCATCGATCTCATCTCGCCGATCGGCAAGGGGCAGCGCGGTCTGATCGTGTCGCCGCCGAAGGCCGGCAAGACGACCGTGATGAAGACGATCGCTCAGTCGATCGAGCAGAACAACCCCGAGGTGCACCTGATGGTGCTGCTCGTCGACGAACGCCCCGAAGTGGTGACCGACATGCGTCGCTCGGTGCGTGGCGACGTGCTGGCCTCGACGTTCGACCGTCCGTCCGACGAGCACACCAAGGTCGCCGAGCTGGCGATCGAACGGGCCAAGCGGCTCGTCGAGGAGGGCAAGGACGTCGTCATCATCCTGGACGGCATCACCCGCCTGGCTCGTGCCTACAACCTGGCGGCTCCTGCCACCGGCCGCATCATGTCGGGCGGTATCGACACCGGTGCGCTCTACCCGCCGAAGAAGTTCTTCGGTGCGGCCCGCAACGTCGAGGAGGGTGGCTCACTCACCATCCTCGCCACCGCGCTCGTCGAGACGGGTTCGAAGATGGACGAGGTGATCTTCGAGGAGTTCAAGGGCACCGGCAACATGGAGCTGCGGCTCGACCGTCGCGCCGCCGAGAAGCGGATCTACCCGGCGATCGACGTGGACGCCTCCTCGACGCGGCACGAGGAGCTCCTGTTCGAGCGCACGCAGCTCCAGCAGGTCTGGAAGCTGCGACGGGTGCTCTCCGGTCTGGCCGGTGAGGGCAACCCGGGTGCGGGACTCGAGTTGTTGATCGACCGCATGAAGACGTTCCCCAACAACGACGTCT
>CAJBIS010000310.1 GCA_903953195.1 uncultured Actinomycetes bacterium | reverse complement strand
CATCGGCGAGGCCACGGGGGACCGAGTGCATGCCGCCCTGCACGCCGTACACGCCGGCGACGGAGTCCATGTAGGTGATGACGCCGTAGATGGCGAGCGCCTCGAACGGCGACAGGCCGGCGTACATCGCCTGGAAGGAGAAGATGCGGTGCAGGCGGGGGTCGTCGAAGTACTCGCCGACGACCTTGTGCAGCTTGCGGAGGCCACCGAGCTGCAGCAGCTTCACCAGCGCCATCGGCTTCTTCAGCATGTCGAGCGGATTCGACAGGTCGGCGTCGATGAAGTTCGGCTGCTCGAGTTCGTAGAGCTCCTTGAGCCAGTCGGCGAACCGGCCGAACGACTCGGCGTCCTTGGCGCCGATGACGTCGCGGATCTCCTGGGTCATGGCCTCGCGGCCCGCCTTGACGTGCAGCTCCGTGCCGTCGGCGAACAGCGCCCGGTACGCCGGGTCGAGGCGCGTGAGTTCGACGTGGTCGGTCCGCTCGGCCCCGGCCGCAGCGAACGTCTCGTCGAGCAGGTCGACCATGGTCATGACGGTCGGGCCCGTGTCGAACGCGTAGCCGTCCAGGTCGAGCAGGCCGGCCCGACCACCGGGGGTCGTGGCCCGTTCGAGCACGGTCACGTCGTGACCCGCTCCGGTCAGGTGGCAGGCGGCGGACAGCCCGCCGAGTCCGGCTCCAACGATGAGTACCTTCACGTCCGGCTCCTCAGCGGTCGCGGCGCGTGCAGTACACGGCCAGGTCGATCAGATGGTTGCGGGCACCGGCGTCGATGTCGGCGGTGCCGAGGGCGTCGACGGCGGACCCGAGCAGATCCTCGATGCGGCGTTCCACGGCGGCCCGGGCGCCGGTGGCCTCGACGACCTCCTGGATGGCGACGATCTGCGCCGCCGTCAGGTCCGGATCGCCCAGGTGTGACAGCACCTCGAGCGCCGGCCGCAGCTGCTGCGACCGGGCCACGTCGAGGGCGTGCAGCACGAGCCGGGTCGGCTTGCCCTCGCGGAAGTCGTCTCCGACGGGCTTGCCGACGATCGCCTCGTCACCGAAGGCGCCGAGCACGTCATCGCGCAGCTGGAACGCCTCCCCGACGGGGAGCCCGTACCCGGTGAACGCCGGTGCCAGTTCATCGAGTCGGCCGGCGAGCGCTGCGCCCAGGTGCAGCGGACGCTCGACGGTGTACTTGGCCGACTTGAACAGCGAGATCTTCTGCGAGATGGCCGGATCCGCCGAGCGGTTCGCGGCGAACGACACGTCGAGGAGCTGGCCCATCACCAGCTCGACCCGGAGCTCGTTGTAGACCTCCCACGCCTCACGGCTGGCACCGGTCAGCAGGCCGTCGGCCAGCACGAGGGCGAGGTCGCCGACGAGGACACCCATGCCTTCACCGAACCGGCGGGCCTCACCGGCCCACTCGCCCTGCTCGTGGAGCTGGGTGAAGTGGTGATGGACGGTGGGCTCGCCTCGGCGCAGCAGCGACCCGTCCATGATGTCGTCGTGCACGAGGGCGAACACGTGCAACATCTCGAGCGCCGCTCCGGCGTCGAGGACGACCGGGTCGCTCAGATCGCCGCCCGCAGCGGCGTTCCCGAGGTAGCAGAACGCCGGACGCAGCCGCTTCCCGCCCTGGAGCGAGAAGTCGCGGAGCTGGGACAGCGGTTCGGCGAGCAGGTCGTCGAAGCTCGCCCAGCGCTCGTGCTCGCTCGACAACAGGGCGTCCATGCGGGCATCGACCCGATCTCGGTGGGCGAGGAGCTCGCCGGGCGCTCGAACGACTCGTGGGTCCGGGGGTGCTGACATGTGACGGACAACCCGATCGGATCCCCCGAGGATTCCTGCCGATCACTGTTCACCTGAGGTGACATCTCTCCACGCCGGAAGTGCATCCGCACGGGCGTCATCGGACGAAACACCGTGTTGGATCGACTTCGACGGCCTCGCCGGCTGTGGAGCGGGTGGATCAGCCCCGGAGCAGTTCGGCGACGCCGAACGCCAGGTCCAGCGACTGCCGACCGTTCAGCCGGGGATCACACATCGTCTCGTAGCGGAGGGCCAGGTCGTCGTCGACGAGGTCCTCGGCCCCGCCGAGACACTCGGTGACGTCGTCGCCGGTGAGCTCGATGTGCACGCCACCGGGCCACGTGCCCTCGGCACGGTGCACCTCGAAGAACCCGCGCAGCTCGTCGAGGATCGCGTCGAAGTGCCGGGTCTTCCGGCCATTCGACGACGTGTAGGTGTTGCCGTGCATCGGGTCGCACGCCCAGACCACCGGATGACCGGCGTCGCGCACCGCCCGCACCAGTGTCGGCAGGTGGTCACGCACGTGCTCGGCGCCCATCCGGCTGATGAGCGTCATCCGGCCGGGGATCCGATCCGGATTCAGCGTCTCGCAGAGCGCGACGGTGTCCTCGGGCGTGGCCTTGGTGCTGACCTTGCAGCCGATCGGGTTGGCGATGCCTCGGAAGAACTCGACGTGGGCGTCGTCCAGACCGCGGGTGCGCTCACCGATCCAGACCATGTGCGCCGAGCAGTCGTAGTACTGCCCGGTGAGCGAGTCCTGACGGGTCAGCGCCTCCTCGTAACCGAGGATCAGCGCCTCGTGGCTCGTGTAGACGTCGACCTCGTGGAGGCTCGGCACCTGATCGGGGTCGATCCCGGTCGCCCGGATGAACCGCAGCGCCCGGTCGATCTCACGGGCGAGCGACTCGTAGCGTTGCGCCTCGGGGCTGGCGGCCACGAACTCCTGGGTCCACAGGTGCACCCGGGTGAGGTCGGCGAACCCGCCCTTCGTGAACGCCCGGAGCAGGTTCAGCGTCGCCGCCGACTGGTGGTACGCCTCGATCAGACGCTCCGGGTCCGGGTGGCGGGCCGACTCGCTGAACTCGACGTCGTTCACCATGTGGCCGCGGAAGCTGGGGAGACTGACGCCGTCGACGGTCTCGGTGCCCTCGGACCGGGGCTTCGCGAACTGACCGGCGATCCGGCCGACCTTCACCGTCGGCACGCCCGCCGAGTACGTCAGCACGATGGCCATCTGCAGGATGATCTTGAGGCGTTCGCGGATCGAGTTCGCCGAGAACGACTCGAAGGACTCGGCGCAGTCGCCGGCCTGCAACAGGAAGGCCTCGCCGTTGGCGACCCGGCCCAGCTGGCGGGTCAGTTCACGGGCCTCGCCGGCGAACACCAGCGGGGGGTAGCCCGCCAGCGTCTTCAGGACGTGGTCGAGCCGGTCGGCGTCGGGCCAGTCGGGCTGCTGTGCAGCGTGTCGGGTGCGCCACGAATCGGGCGACCAACTCGAGGGCGCGGTCGACGACGGTGCGTCCGAGGCTGCGGCGGGGGAGTCGGCCATGACCGACAGGCTAACCGTGGAGGGTGTCGGAGCCGAAGCCGGTTCCGGCGGCTCACCGGGCCCGACGGATCAGAGCGCGGTGGCGAGCGCCTGGGTGCGCACCATCGAGATGGCCCGCTTCACCAGACGGCGTGCGGCCTCGGCGGTGATGCCCAGATCGTCGCCGACCTCGCGGTAGCTGCGCTTGCGGCCGTCGGCGAAACCGAACCGCTGCTCGACGGCGGAACGGGCCCGGGGCTCGAGCACGTCGAGCAGGTCCATGAGCCACTCGCTGTACTCGGCGTCGAGCAGCATCGACTCGGGGCCGGGGTTCTGGTCGGCGAGCATGTCGACGAGCTCGTTGGAGTCGTCGTCGCCGACGGTCCGATCGAGCGAGGTGGGCGTGGCCAGGCGGTGCAGACGGGCGTGCTCATCGCTGAGCTCGTCGCCGTCACCGGACACCTGCCGGAGCGCGGCACGCAGGCTCGCCGAACGATCGCCGGGGAGGCGGACCAGCGACGCCTTCTGGTCGAGCGCCCGGCCGATGGCCTGACGGATCCAGAAGGTGGCGTAGGTCGAGAACTTGAAGCCCTTGCGCCAGTCGAACTTGTCGACGGCGTGCTCGAGGCCCAGGTTGCCCTCCTGCACCAGATCCAACAGGTCCATGCCCTGAGGGAGCGGGTAGCGGCGGGCGACGCTCACGACCAGGCGCAGGTTCGAGCGGATGAAGCGGTCCTTCGCCGCGGCTGCGGCGGCGATGCGGCGGTCCAGCGCCCGGCTGCGGTCGCCGGCGGCCTTGGCCCGAGCGGCCTCGGCGCCGTCCTCGATCGTGCGGGAGAGCTCGCGCTCCTCCTCGGCGGTGAGCAGCGGCACGGCGCCGATCTCGTTGAGGTACATGCCAACCGAATCGCTCATCGTTGAGATCCTTCTGGTCTGGTCGTTGATCCGACGGCGGGGTCGGACACGGTGGCGGAGTGCCTCCGGGCACCTCTCCATCGGCTCCCGTCGGAGCGAATTGAGCACTTTCGGAAACTTTGTGCCGGATTGCCCAGTGGGCCCGGTAGCCTCCGGCGATGCGTGGACGCCGTGTCGGGGTGTTCGGCGGCACGTTCGATCCGCCCCACATCGGCCATCTGGTGGCGGCGCAGCGGGCGCTCGAGACATTGGACCTCGACGAGGTGCTGATGGTGGTGGCCCACGACCCGTGGCAGAAGTCCGGTGACCGGCACATCACGCCCGCGGCGACCCGACTCGAACTGGTGAGCGCGGCTGTCGCCGGGGTGGCGGACCTGACGGCATCGTCGGTGGAGATCGACCGGGGCGGGCCCACCTACACCGTCGACACGCTCGAGACCCTGCGAGCCGCGGACCCGGACGTCGAGCTGTTCCTGATCCTCGGTGCCGACGCCGCGGCGCGCATCCCGACGTGGCACCGGGCCGGCGACCTCGCCGCGCTCTGCACGGTCGTGGTCGTGGACCGGCCGGGTGCGGCCGCCGACGGTGTGATCGATGCGCCGATGCTGCACGTCGAGGTCCCGCTGCTCGAGGTGTCGTCGACGGACCTGCGGGCCCGCGCTGCGGCCGGTCGGTCGATCCGCTTCCTCGTCCCCGACGCCGTCGCCGAACTCGTCGACTCGCATGGCCTCTACCGCGCCGGACCGGGTTCTAGGGTGTCGGCAGATGACCAGCACTGAACCCGGCTCCCCGGACCAGCCGACCGCCTGGGGCGAACCTGAATCCGTCGTGGACGCTCCGTCCGAGGAGGTCGCACCGGTCGTCCGTCGGGCCCGACACAACACGCCTGCGGCACCGAGCGGGAGGCGCCGCCGTGGCCGCCGCCGAACCACCGGTTGGTGGGTCGCCGCCACGTTGCTGTTCCTCGTCGCGCTGGGCGTGCTCGGTGTCATCGGCTACCGGTCGAGTCTGAAGATCACGGGTGGGACACCGGCCGTCACCGACCCGGCCGCTCCCGGGTACGTCGCCGAGGTCGAACCCACGCCGGTCGAACTGCTCGCCGTGCAGGATGCCGCCGGCAAGCTCGCCGCTGCGCTGATCGTCGTGACCGACGCCGGTGGCACGGGCGGCACCGTCATCAGCGTGCCCGCTCAGTTGTTCGTGCCGGCGGTGGACGCGGCGCCACAGGCGAACCTGGCCGACATCTACGCCGCCGGTGGCGTCGAGTCGCTCCGGAACCGTCTGGGCACCGGGCTCGGATTCGGCTTCACCGAAGCGGTCGACGTACCCGCCTCCGAGGTGGCTGCGCTCGCCGGACTGGTCGGGCCGATCACGTTCGAGAACTTCGAGAACCTGTCACCGGCGCCGAAGCTCACCGACCCGCCGGCGGACCCGGCGGCCGATGCCGTCACCTACCGCGCCGGTCAGGTGACGCTGCCGCCGGAACAGGTGGTCGACTTCATCGGCTTCGAGGGTCGAGGTGAGCTCGTCGACAATCGGGGCATCCGTCAGCAGCAGGTGTGGAAGACACTGGTCGACGGGCTGAAGGGCAAGGACACGACATCCACCGGAGCGCTCGGCGTCGCCATCGCGGCCGTCAGTGTCGGTGACGTCCGATTCGAGCAACTGCCCGTGGCGACGAGGCCCGAACCCAACTCGATCTTCGTGGTGACCGTGCCCGACGCCGCGGCGCTGCCGGCGTTCACGGCGCGCACCATCGCGGCACCGGTCTCGGCGTATCCGGGTCAGCGGGCGCGGACGCGGATCCTGAACGGCACGTCGACTCCGACCGCCACGTCACCGGTCGGTCCGAAGGTGGTGGAAGCCGGCGGCATGATCTCGTCGGTCGGCAACGCCGAGTCATTCGACGTGTCGATCACCCGGGTCGAGTTCGTCTCGCCCGCCGCCCAGCCCACGGCGGCCGCCATCGCCGCCGAACTCGGCGTGCAGGCCACGCAGGCCACGACGACACCGGCGGGCGCGGACATCATCGTGGTCGTCGGCGCGGACGCTCAGACGTGAGCGACGCAGCCGACCTCGCGACCGTCGCTGCCGATGCGGCCGACGGCAAGGGAGGCACCGACATCGTCATCCTCGACGTGGCATCGGTGCTCGGGATCTGTGACCTGTTCGTGCTCGTCACGGCGGGGAACGACCGACAGGTGAAGGCGATCGTCGACGCCACCGAGGCGGCGGTCGCCGATCGGTTGGAACGTCGGCCGATCGCCGTCGAGGGCGCGGACGCCCGACGGTGGGTGCTGGTCGACTACGGCGACGTCGTGATCCACGTGTTCCAGAGCGAGGAGCGCGCCATGTACCGGCTCGAACGGCTCTACGGCGACGCGCCCCGCGTGCCCTGGACGCCGACCGTTCCCGAACCCCGCTGAGCTCGGGCGGCGTCGATCAGGCGCTGCTCACGCGTTGTCGGACCGAGCGGCCGCCGCGGCCGCCTCGGCCTGAGCCCGTTCGGTCAGGCCACGCCACAGCACCACGAAACCGGCGAGGGTCAACACGAAACAGGCGATGGTGACGATGCCCCAACCGGTCGGCCGGGTGTCACTGACCTGCCAGATGTCGAACCAGGTGAGCAGCGCCAGGATCGCCCCGAGGCTTCCGGCGATGACCATCCACGAGCCCAGTCGGACCCGAGCGGCCCCCTCTCGTGCATCCGGTGTCATCACGTGTCCCCGTTCCCGTCGTGCCGGTCGGCACTGATCTGCTGTCGACCCGACGATACGCGCCGCAGCGCCGAGTCTCGGTGCATCCGCCGTCGTTGACGCAGCCCGATGCACCGAGACGTGCTCGGACGGGGAGGACGGGGACCCGATGGCGCAGCGGCGTGCTCACGGGACCCGGACGCGAGACGTCCCCGGCGATGTCTGCCGGGGACGCATCTCAGCCCGCTCGGTGGCGGGTCTGCGGTGGTGGAGCCGAAGGGAATCGAACCCTCGACCTCTTCCATGCCATGGAAGCGCTCTCCCAACTGAGCTACGGCCCCGCAGGACACGGGATCGTAGCCCTGCGCGTCCCCGGTCACGAATCGACGACGGCCTCCGCGTCCTCGACCACCCGAAGGGCCGTTGCGGGGCGGGTGGGGGTGCCGCGCCTACGATGCTGCGGTGCCCCAACCGGACACCCAGCCGGAGTCGCTTCCGGACGCCTACGACCCGCAGACGATCGAGCCCGAGTGGCAGGCGTACTGGCAGGAACACGGGACCTACGAGGTCGACAACGACGACCCCCGGCCCCGCTCGTACGTGCTGTGCATGTACCCGTACCCGTCGGGCGCGGCGCACATGGGGCACGTTCGCAACTACACGTTCGGAGACCTGCTGACCCGCTATCGCACGATGCAGGGCGATGCCGTTCTGTCGCCGATGGGGTTCGACAGTTTCGGCCTGCCCGCCGAGAACGCCGCCATCAAGACGGGTCGCCACCCGCGGGCGTTCACCGACGAACGCATCGAACAGCTGCGCAGCTCGATCACCCGGATCGGCGGCGTCTACGACTGGCGCCGTCAGGTGACGAGCCACCAGCCCGACTACATCCACTGGACCCAGTGGATCTTCCTGCAGTTCTTCAACGCCGGGCTGGCGTACCGGGGTCGGGCGACCGTCAACTGGGATCCGGTCGACCAGACGGTGCTCGCCAACGAACAGGTCCTGCCGGACGGCACCGCCGAGCGCTCGGGGGCGCTCGTCGAGAAGCGGGACCTGGAGCAGTGGTTCTTCCGGATCACCGACTACGCGCAGCAGCTGCTCGACGACCTCGAGGGGCTCGACTGGCCCGAGCGGGTGGTGACGCAGCAGCGGAACTGGATCGGACGATCCGAGGGTGTCGAGTTCGACATGCCGGTCGTCGACGCCGACGGCGCGCCCCGCGCCGATCTGGACGGCGCCGCGATCCGGGTGTTCACGACGCGACCCGACACCAGCTTCGGCATGACGTTCTGTGTGCTCGCACCCGAGCACCCGCTGGTCGAACGCATCACCACCGACGAGCACCGAGCCGCGGTCGAGGCGTTCGTCGAACGGGCACGCAGCACGTCGGAGATCGACCGGCTCGCCGTCGAGGGCGACCTGTCCGGGCGTGGTTGTCCCACCGGGGCGTTCGCCCGGAACCCGTTCAACGGCCGTGCCGTTCCCGTGTTCCTCGCCGACTACGTGCTCGCCACCTACGGCACCGGTGCGGTCATGGCGGTGCCGGGCGAGGACCAGCGCGACTGGGACTTCGCCACCGCGTTCGACATCCCGATCATCACCACGGTGCAGCGCCCCGACGGGTGGGAGGGCGAGGCGTACACGGGCAACGGTCCGCACGTGAACTCGCCCGCACCGGGCGACGGCGTCGATGGGGTGTGCGACCTCAACGGTCTCGATGTCCCCGCGGCGAAGTCGGCGGCGGCCGAGTGGCTCGCCTCCGTGGGCGCCGGCGAGGCCACGGTGAACTTCCGGTTGCGCGACTGGCTGGTGTCGCGCCAACGGTTCTGGGGTTGTCCGATCCCGATCATCCACTGCGACGCCTGCGGCGTGGTGCCCGTCCCCGAGGACCAGCTCCCCGTGCTCGCGCCCGACGACGTCGAGTTCGCCCCGACCGGCCAGTCGCCGTTGCAGTCGCACGAGGGGTTCCTGCACACGACGTGTCCGACGTGCGGCGGACCGGCCCGCCGCGAGACCGACACCATGGACACGTTCGTGGACTCGTCCTGGTACTACCTGCGGTTCTGCGACCCGTGGTCGACCGACGCGCCCTTCCGTCAGGACGCGGTGGCGGCGTGGATGCCCGTCGACCAGTACATCGGCGGCGCCGAACACGCGGTGCTCCACCTCATGTACGCCCGCTTCTTCACGAAGGCGCTCAGCGACCTCGGCGTCGCCCCGGCCGACCTGCGCGAACCGTTCCGGCGCCTGTTCACCCAGGGGATG
>CAJBIS010000309.1 GCA_903953195.1 uncultured Actinomycetes bacterium | reverse complement strand
TTCCCCTGGATCCTGCCGATCGTCGGATTCAGGGCCGGTGTCGGGCCGTGGTTGGGGCTCGCCATCGGCGTCATCGCCATCGGGTTCAACATCGCCAGCATCCGTCGGTTCTGGATCACCGGACACCGGTGGCGGTGGGTCGTCACCACGTTGAACGTGATCGTGATCGTCATGCTGTGCGTGCTGATCTCGATCGACCTCCGCGAACTGTTCTGAGGCCGCCGGTGGCTGGACGTCTCAGGGCGGCCGCAGCGCTCGGCGCCGGTGAGCTCGCCTCCGTCGTGTCCCGGGCGACCGGTCGGGGCCACGGTCACCAGATCCGGGGGCGGGTGGCGCTCGCCGTCGACCCGCAGCTGCCCCGGCGACTCGCCGACGGCCGGCGGGTGGTGCTGGTCTCGGCGACGAACGGCAAGACGGCGACGTCGTCGATGCTCGTCGCTGCGGTGCGCGATGCCGGCACCCACGTGACCACCAACTCCGACGGCGCGAACCTGCTCGCGGGCATGACCTCGGCGCTGGCCGCCGACCGGAACGCCCCGGCGGCGGTGCTGGAGTGCGATGAGGCGAACCTGCCGTTCGCACTCGATCTGATGGCACCCGAGCTCGTGGTCCTCGGCAACCTGTCGCGCGACCAGCTCGACCGCCACCTCGAGGTCCGACGCATCGCCGAACGCTGGAAGCAGGTGCTGGCCGAGCATCCGACCCGGGTCGTCGCGTCGAACTCGGACCCGAACGTGGCGTGGGCCGTGGAGGACGTCGAGGATCTGACCTGGGTGGACACCGGGCTGGTGTCGCGGCTCGACAACGCCATCTGTCCGAGTTGCCGCGAGCTGCTCGACCTGTCGAGCGACACGTGGAACTGCTCGTGCGGTTTCACCCGCCCGCCTGCGGATGTGTCGGTGGCCGACGGTGCGATCCGCCTGGGTGATCGCTCCGTCCCGCTCGAGCTGCGTCTGCCGTGGTCGTGGCAGCGGGCCAACGCCGCGTTGGCGCTCGCAGCGGCTGACGCGCTCGGCCTCGACGTCGCCAGGGCCGCACACGCCGTCGGCCACCTCGACCAGGTGGGGAACCGGCGTCACCGCGTGCCGATCGGTGACGGTCGCGAGGCGGAACTGGTGCTGGCCAAGAACCCGTCGAGCTGGGCGCTGCTGATCGACGAACTCGAGGGCACCGACCGTGGCCTGGTGATCGCCCAGGACGACAACGCCGCCGACGGCACGGACCCGTCGTGGCTGTGGGACGTGCCGTACGAGCGGCTCGGGGCGCTGACGATCGCCACCGCCGGCACCCGCACACTCGATGTGGCGGTGCGACTCCAGCACGCCGGGTGCCCGCCGGTGGCCATCGAGGCCGACCCGTTCGACGCGGCCCGCGCCCTGCCCGGCGACGACCTGGTGATCGCGGCGTCGTACTCGATCTTCCACCGGCTCGGTGTGCGATGAGCGACTCCACCGTCCGCGTCGGACTGATCTACCCCGAACTGCTCGGCACCTACGGCGACCGGGGCAACGCCGTCGTGCTCGTCGACCGGCTGCGCTGGCGGGGCCACGACGCGGAACTGGTCGAGGTGCACGTCCACGAACCGGTGCCCGAGGGGCTCGACCTGTACGTGCTCGGTGGTGGCGAGGACGCGGCGCAGCTCGTCGCGCTCGACGAACTGCGACCACAGGCGGCGCACCTGCGCGCTGCGGTCGACCGGGGCACGCCGCTGTTCGCGGTGTGCGCGGGCTTCCAGTTGCTCGGCTCGACGATCGCGCTCGTCGGCCGCAAGGACCCGGTCGATGGTCTCGGCCTGTACGACGGCCACACGGCACCCAGCGGGTCGCGCTGGGTGGGAGAGGCCGTGCTCGACGTGTCGCTCGGTGCGACGGCGCCGCCGTCCGACTGGCCGGGCCCCGGCGTGGGCCCGGTGTGCGGATTCGAGAACCACGGCGCG
>CAJBIS010000308.1 GCA_903953195.1 uncultured Actinomycetes bacterium | reverse complement strand
GTGGGCGGGGTCACCAGCGTGCCGTGCTGCCAGTTCACGTCCGCGAGCCGCGGCTGGAACGCAGCGCAGTCCTCGGGGCAGCGCCACGGCGCCTCGGGCGCGAGGTCCAGGTCACACTTGCGCACGGTCTCGCCGTCGCCGTAGGTCCGGCTCTCGAAGAACTTGCAGTTCTCCCTCATCGGCATGCGATCAGTCTGCCCCATCCGTGGGTGGAATCGCCCAGCGCCCCGACCTCAACGATCGACGGCCCTGCGCCGATGATGGATGCATGAACTTCGAGCCGACCGCCGACTCCCCTGCAACGCTGCAACGTGGATCGACCGGACTGGTGTCACGCGTCCTGCTGGACGCCGCTGACGTGCCCGTCGCGTCGCTCGATCCCGACGGCATCGTGACCTCGCTGAATTCCGCCTTCGCCCGCCTGTGCGGCCGCGCCACCGGCGAACTCGTCGGCACGCACCTCATGGACCTGTGTCCCGCCGAGGATCAGACCGCCGTGCTGGCGGCGCTGGTGCGCGTCGTGGGTGGTCACGCCGAGCTCGACGCGGTCGAGTTCCGCCTCTCGTCGCTGGCCGGGACCGGCCGACGACTGCGCATCACGGTCGCCTCGGAACACGACGCCCACGGCCGGGTCGTGGCGATCACCGCGATCGGCCGCGACCTCACCGCCGATCGACGCAACGGCACCGACCGCGGCGCGCCCGCCACGTCCGGCACGCCGTTCGGAGGCTCCGGATCACGGGACCTGATCGACCGGCTCCACGGTGCCGTCGAGGTCGCCCGACGCACCGGCCGCCCGTTCGCGCTGATCCGGCTCGACGTGGTCGGACTCGACGCACTCGAGGAGACCCACGGCCCCGCACGCACACGCATGGCGCTCGCCACGCTGCTCGAGCGGATGCGTCAGCAGCTCCGCACCCACGACGCCGCCATGCCGATCCACCACGGTTCGTTCGCTGTCGTCGCCACCGATCTCGGTGACATCCAGGACGCCGCAGGCGTCTGCTACCGACTGCTCTCCACGACCATGGAACCGATGCAGATCCAGGGCACCCAGGTGGCCATGACCCTCGCCGCCGGCATCGCCGTCGACCACGGACGCTCGCAACCCGACGACGTCGTGACCTGCGCCGAGACGCAGCTCTCCGTCGCGCTCGCCGACGGCGGTGGGTTCCGCGTCGACGAGTTGCAGGTCGTCAGCGGCAGCTGAGCACCGCTCCCACACGGGAGCGGCCACGGCAGCGGATCAGCCGACGCTGCCCTCCATCTGGAGTTCGATCAGACGGCTCCACTCGACGGCGTACTCCATGGGGAGCGTGCGGGTGATCGGCTCGATGAAGCCATTCACCACCATCGACATGGCCCGCTCCTCGGAGAGGCCGCGGCTCATCAGGTAGAAGAGCTGCTCGTCGGCCACCTTCGACACCGTCGCCTCGTGGCCGATGATCGCGTCACGCGAACCCACCTCCATGTAGGGGTAGGTGTCGGACACCGAGTCCTCGTCGAGGATCAGCGCGTCGCACTGCACGTGGCTCTTGCAGTTGTGTGCCCCCTCCTCGACCCGGACGAGTCCGCGGTACGAGGTCCGGCCGCCGTCCTTCGAGATGGACTTCGACACGATCTTCGAGGTCGTCTCGGGCGCGGCGTGCACCATCTTCGCCCCGGTGTCCTGGTGCTGGCCCGGACCGGCGTACGCGACCGACAGCACCTCGCCGGACGCCTTCGGCCCGACCATCACGACGCTCGGGTACTTCATGGTGAGGCGCGACCCGATGTTGCCGTCGATCCACTCCATGTGGCCCTCGGCCTCGACGACGGCTCGCTTGGTGACCAGGTTGAACACGTTCGACGACCAGTTCTGGATCGTCGTGTAGGTCACCCGGGCCGACGGCTTCACCACGATCTCGACGACCGCGGAGTGGAGCGAGTCCGACGTGTACACCGGCGCCGAGCAGCCCTCGATGTAGTGCACCTGCGAACCCTCGTCCGCGATGATCAGCGTCCGTTCGAACTGGCCCATGTTCTCGGCGTTGATGCGGAAGTACGCCTGCAGCGGCATCTCGACCTCGACGCCCGGCGGCACGTAGATGAACGACCCGCCCGACCACACCGACGAGTTCAGCGCCGAGAACTTGTTGTCGTTCCGCGGGATGACGGTGCCGAAGTACTGCTTCACCAGCTCGGGGTACTCCCGCAGCGCGGTGTCCATGTCGCAGAAGATGACGCCCTGACGCTCGAGGTCCTCGCGGTTGCGGTGGAACACCACCTCGGACTCGTACTGCGCGGTCACGCCGGCGAGGTACTTGCGCTCCGCCTCGGGGATGCCGAGCTTCTCGTAGGTGTTCTTGATGGCGTCAGGCAGGTCGTTCCAGTCGTCCACCTGCCCGCCGGTGGGCTTGATGTAATAGAAGATGTCGTCGAAGTAGATCTCGGACATGTCGCCGCCCCAGTTGGGCATCGGGCGCTTCTCGAAGGCCCGCAGCGACTTGAGTCGGAAGTCGAGCATCCAGTCGGGCTCGCCCTTCATCCACGACATCTCGCGGACGATCGCCTCGGTCAGCCCCTTCTTGGGCTTGAAGACGTAGTCCTCTTCATCGCTCCATCCGAGCGAGTACTTCGAGAGGTCGAGATCGACCGACATGCGGGGCCTCCGATGGGGGGTGTCCGGATTTCTCCTACGTGGATAGTAACAACTTGCGACGTCGGCCGACAGGTCGACGACCGGCCACGGCCATGACCGTTGCGGCCCACGTCGCCGCGGCCGTGGTCCTAGCATCGAGCACGTGAGCGACACCGTGCACCCGACCACCGGCGACGAGCCGGCCGGATCGCTCCTGCCGCCCCCTCCCCCGTCGCCTCCCCCGCCATCACCGGAGCCGTCGCCGGACCTCACCGCGGTCCCGGCTGCGCGACACGTGGCCCGGTGGGTCGCACCGGCGATGACACTCGGTGCGGTCGCCGCGGGGAGTCTGGCGATCGGCGCATGGAACCCCTCGGACACCGGACCGGCGGTGTGCTGGTCCCAGGCGGTGTTCGGCGTCGACTGCCCCTTCTGCGGCGGCCTGCGGTGCGTGAACTCGCTCGTGCGCGGCGACTGGCTCGCCGCCGCCGATCACAACGTCGTGCTCGCCGTGGCGCTGCCGATCATCGCCATCGCACTCGTCGTGTGGCTGGTGCGATCGATCCAGGACCGGCCCATGCCGACGCTCTGGCCGACCACCGCACGAACATCGATCGGTGTCGGAGTCGCGGCCGTCGTGTTCCTGGTCGCGTTCACCGTGGTGCGCAACGTCGACGGCTCGCCGTGGATGGAGTACCTGCACTCCACCGTGTACGCGACCTAGCGCGCATCGACGACCCGCGAAGACCGCCTCGAGCGCGGCCGGTCAGTCGAGTCGACGGAGCTTCAGCGGGTACCGGGCGGTGCGCTGCACGTAGGACTCGACCCCGAGGTCGAAGTGACCGGGCGTCACCGCGTCCTCCTTGATCGTGGCCGGCACACCGAGGGCCATCGCCAGCGGTGGGACGACCGTCCGGTTACCCACGAATGCGCCGGCGCCGACGACGGCCTCACGACCGATGCGGGCGTCGTGGAGCACGATCGACCCGATCCCGATGAGCGCCTTGTCGTCGACCACGCAGCCCTCGAGCACCGCCTGGTGCCCGACGGTGACGTCGTTGCCGAGCGTCGTCGGGTACATGGGCGTCGTGTGCAGCACCGCGCCGTCCTGGATGCTGCAGCGTTCACCGACGTAGATGAATCCGTCGTCGCCGCGCAGCACCGCGTGTGGCCACACCGACGACTTCGCGCCGAGGACCACCGAACCGATCACCACCGCGTCGGGATGCACGTAGGCCTCGGGGTGGATCTCGGGGACCTGCTCGCCGAGCGCGTAGATGGGCATCGTCGCCTCCGAACTCAGTCGAGCGGATCGTGGCGGCCGTAGCCGCCTTTGAAGTACACGAGCGAGCCGGTGTCCTCACGGCGCACCTCGAGTGCCCGGACCCGACCGATGACGATCACGTGATCGCCGCCCGGGAACTGGTTTTCGAGTTCGCAGTCCAGATGCGCCATGGCGCCGTGCAGCAGTGGTGAACCCGTCACCGGTGCACCCTCCCAGCCCAGACCGGCGAACTTGTCGTCGGACTTCGAGGCGAACTGGTTGGAGACCTCGTGCTGGTCGTCGGCGAGGATGCTCACGCCGAACGCTCCCGCACGTTCGATGATCGGCCACGTCGACGACGCGTTCGACACGCAGAAGCCGACGAGGGGCGGGTCGAGCGACACCGAGAAGAACGAGCCGACGGCCAGACCGACCGGACGACCCCCGTCGTGTGCGGTGACGACGGTGACGCCCGTCGGGAAGTGCCCGAGCACCTTGCGGAACACCATCGGGTCGATCTCGACCACGGCGGCCTGGTCGTCGCCGG
>CAJBIS010000307.1 GCA_903953195.1 uncultured Actinomycetes bacterium | reverse complement strand
GGCACAGCCGAGAAGACCGCCCACTTCTCGCTCGGCGCGGGAGCCACGGTGATCACCGACGACGGCCGGGCCGTCGAGGCCGGTTCCGGCGAGCGGGGCCGCGTGGCGATCCCGGGCCGCACCCCGCTCGGGTACTACAAGGACCCCGAGAAGTCGGCGGCGACGTTCATCACCTTCGAGGGTGTCCGCTACTCCATGCCGGGCGACTACGCGACCGTCGACGCCGACGGTTCGATCAGCCTCCTGGGGCGGGGGTCGGTCTGCATCAACACCGGCGGCGAGAAGGTGTTCCCCGAGGAGGTCGAGGAGGCCCTCAAGACCCACGAGACGGTCGCCGACGCCGTCGTGGTGGGTGTGCCCGACGACAAGTTCGGCGAGGCGATCACCGCCGTCGTCGAGCCCGCAGCCGACGCGGCGATCGATGCCGGCGAACTCATCGGCCACGTCAAGGCGCAGCTCGCCCACTACAAGGCCCCGAAACAGATCGTCGTGATCGACACGATCGGCCGGGCCCCGAACGGCAAGGTCGACTACAAGCGGATGAAGGCCTACGCGCTCGACGAGCTGGGCATCGACGCCTGAGCGCGACTCCCGAGGCGCCGGCGAGGGAGGACATCGGATTCGTGCGCCTGACGGTGCCTCGGTAACGTGAGCCGGTCGCCCGAGGGGTGACGAATCGACCACATCGTTGGGCCGTTCGGCCCGTCCTGTGAGGGGAACCCACATGTCTGATCTCACCTTCGACGGCAAGGTCGCCATCATCACCGGTGCCGGCGGCGGCCTCGGCCGATCGCATGCACTCGAGCTCGCCCGCCGCGGCGCCCGTGTCGTGGTGAACGACCTCGGTGGTTCGGTCAACGGCGAGGGTGACAACGCCTCGGCGGCGCAGCTGGTCGTCGACGAGATCACGGCCGCCGGCGGCGAGGCCGTGGCCAACCACGACACGGTCTCCACCCCGGAGGGCGGCCAGGCGATCGTGCAGACCGCCGTCGACGCGTTCGGCACGGTCGACATCGTCATCAACAACGCCGGCATCCTGCGCGACAAGACGTTCCACAACATGACCCCCGAGCTGCTCGAGCCGGTCATCGCCGTCCACCTGCTCGGCGCCTTCTATGTGACGCAGCCGGCATGGCTGATCATGCGCGACAAGGGCTACGGCCGCATCGTCAACACCAGCTCGAACTCGGGCCTGCTCGGCAACTTCGGCCAGTCCAACTACGGCGCCGCCAAGCTGGGCCTGGTGGGCTTCACCCGGGTGCTCGCCAACGAGGGCAAGTCGAAGGGCATCAAGGCCAACGCCATCGCACCGGTCGCCAAGACCCGCATGACCGAGGACCTCCTCGGCCCGCTCGGCGACAAGCTCGAGCCGTCCGAGGTCACGCCGACCGTCACGTACCTCGCGCACGAGGACTGCCCGGTCAACGGCGAGGTCTACTCGGTGGCCGGCGGCGTCGTCGCCCGCTACTTCATCGGACTCACCCCCGGTTGGTACGGCGAGGGCCATTCGGCCGAGGACGTGCGCGACCACTTCGACCAGATCCGCGACGAGACCGGCTACATCGTGCCGGAGGATCCGTCGGGCGAGCTGCAGAAGCTGCTCACCACCCTCACGTCCTGACCCCTCCCGATCGAGGGGCCGCGCGCCGGGTACGTCTCGCCCTGTGGAGCGAGAGAATCGACCAGGAGGACCCGGGCGATGTCGACCGGCGAGCTGAGGTCACCGAGTGATCGGCACCACGGCGCGAGTGTCGTTCCCTTCCTCCAGCTCGAGGCGGCCACGGTGCTGTCGGGTGCAGGCAACGGCGCGGCACTGGTCGTGCTTCCGTGGTTGGTTCTCGAGCGGACCGGCGACCCGGCCGACGCCGGCCTGCTGGCCGCAGCCACGGCGCTGCCACTGCTCGCATCGAGTCTCTTCTCCGGTGCGCTCGTCGATCGTCTGGGCCGACGTCGGACGTCCGTCGTCTCGGACCTCTGCTCGGCGGCGTCGGTCTCGGCGATTCCGATCGTTGCGGCGACGATCGGCCTGAACCTGCCCCTCCTGATCGCGCTCGCCGTCCTGGGCGCCGTGTTCGATCCGGCCGGGGTGACAGCGCGGGAGTCGATGCTTCCGGCAGCCGCCGAGCGCTCGGGCTGGCGGCTCCAACGGGTGAACGGAATCCACGAGGCCGTGTGGGGTGTGGCGTTCCTGATCGGGCCCGGCGTGGGCGGTCTGCTCATCGCCGCCGTCGGAGCGATCTCTGCCCTCTGGTTCACCGCCGCGGCCTTCCTCGTCTCGGCGGCGACGATCGCCACCATCCGACTCCCCCACGCCGATCTGCGATCCGCCGTCGAGCATCGGGAGCCGGTGTGGCGAAGCGTGCGCACCGGGGCAGCATTCGTGTGGCGCGACCGACTCCTGCGGACGCTGCTGCTGGTGGTGGCCGCACTCGTGTCGGTGTACATGCCGATCGAGGCCGTACTGCTCCCGGTCGAGTTCGAGGCGCAGGGTGCGCCCGGCAGACTCGGCCTGCTGGTCACGATGATCAGCGCCGGTTGGGTGCTCGGCGCACTCGCCTACGCATGGAAGGGCCACGGTGTCCGCCGGAGCCGACTGTTCCGAGGCGCCCTGATCGCCACGGCGGCCGGACTGGCCGTGATGGCCGCGAGTGACCGCTACCCGGTCATGGCCGTGGCCGGCTTCGCACTCGGGTTCGGATACGGACCCGTCGGACCGATCCTGAACCTGGCGCTGCAGACCCGATCGCCCGAACACCTGCGCGGACGGGTCGTCGGGCTGGCCTCGTCGGCCGAGTACGCCGCCGGCCCGCTCGGTTACCTGCTCGCCGGCCTGCTCGTCGATCGCCTGGGGGTGACGCCCACGTTCGTCCTGCTCGCGGTGCTGGTCGGCCTCGTCGGCCTGGGGTCCCTGGCGCTCCGACCCCTCGACGAGTTGGACGACCTCCCGGACGAACCCGACGAACACCCGGTCACCGGTGCCACCCTCGACCATGGCGCCGGGCCGCTCCCGTTCCACTGACCGATCCGCATCCATCGCCGTTCCCCGGCTTCGTGGTGCGGGCGTCATGCACATCCAGGACGGCCGCACAACAGAGCAGGGACCAGGGCGGTGACGTCGACTCAGTCGCTGCGCTCCTCCACCGGCCGACCGGTCGCAGTGTCGACCACCTTGCCCGTGCGCAGGTCGAGCGCCTCCTTCTCGGCCGAGAACCTCAGTTTCATGCGGAGCACCCGGAGTTCGACCAGGTAGTACACGGGCAGCGAGATCGCAAACGCCGCCGCGATCAGCACGGGCGTACGGATCAGCTGCTTGCCGATCGACACGTCGGTGCCGCCCGTGAGGGCGAAGATGATCACGTACGGGAGCGCGTGCCAGACGTAGAGCGTGTACGACAGGCGCCCCATCCACTGGAAGGGTCCCCACGACCACGCCCGGTTCACCCACCAGTCCTTCCGGTGGACCAGACACATGAGAATGGCGGCGAACCCGAGCGCGCCGAGGGTGTGGCCAAACCGGAACCAGTACATCGGCGACTCGGCCAGCATCTGCGGGCGGGTGAACTCGCTCGGGCCGTTCGGCAGGTACGGGAAGAACGGCCCGCCGAGCTTCTCGACGAGCCCGCTCGACAGGTTGAGCATGGCGAACCACACCACGAACCCGATGGTTCCGGCGATGACGAACGGTCGCCGCAGACGCTCCAGGTGGGATTCGTCGAGGTGGGCGTTGACGGTGGCGAGCAGCGAGCCGAGCATCAGGGCATCGGGCCGCTGCAGGAACAGCAGGCGGACACCCGGGAGCACGCCGTCGGTGTTCTGCCAGAAACCGGTGATCGCGAAGTAGCGGGCGATCGCGATCGCGACGAACAGACCGGCGAAGAGCCAGCCGAGTTGCTTCACCCAGTTGCGCCGGACGCAGACGAGCACCGTCGCCGGGATGAGGAAGTAGAAGAACTCCTCGACCGACAACGTCCACAGGTGCCACATGTAGCGGTCGTCCTGCATGTTCGGCTGGATCATGAACAGGCCGTTCGGAAACACCAGGTCGTAGACGTAGGTGACCGCGGCCAGCGCGTCCTCGGCGATGTCGCGCAGGCTGATCCCCTCGATCGACAGCAGCGTTCCGATGACACCGATCACCAGCCACACCGCGCAGAACAGCCACACGGTCGGCAACAGCCGGATGGCGCGCCGTGCGTAGAACTTCCGCATCCCGATGTCGCCGGTCGAACGGTGCTCCTGGAGCAGCAGCGTCGTGATCAGGAATCCGCTGAGTACGAAGAACGTGTCGACGATCGTCACCCACGACTCGACGTACTGGAACAGCGCGTGGCCGACGAGCACCATCATCACGCCGATG
>CAJBIS010000306.1 GCA_903953195.1 uncultured Actinomycetes bacterium | reverse complement strand
GCCGTGGTGTGGGCCGCCGCGGTGCTGACGCTGCGTGGGGCCCTCGGGGCGTCGACTGTGCAGCGGTGGGTCGCCGGGTTCGGACTCGCGGCCTGCTCGGTCGCCGCGGGTGCGCTCATCGTCGGCGAGATCGGGCGGGCACCGGTGGGTCTGGTGTTCGTCGCCGTGGCGATCGCCACCTGGGCCGTCGTCCCCGAACCGGCGGCGGCAGCGATCGCGGTGCTGGTGCTGTCCGGGGTGTCGTGGTTCCGCAGCGGTGACAACCGCGTCGCGGTCGTGTTGCTGGTCGTCGCCGCGGTGCTGGCAGCCGTTTCGGCGCTGGGTCCGGGGCGCGTGGTCGACCGTGCGGTGCGTCGCGGTGGACTCTGGCTCGGCGGTGCGCTGGCGACCCTGGTGGTCCTGATCGCGGCGATCCCGTTGCTCTACCTGCCCGGCGGTGTCACGCGTCTCGTCGAGTGGCTGCGTCACCCCCGTCGGCGTTGGGACCGCGACGAGTCCAACTGGACGCCGGTGCCGCTGCCCTCCGGTGACGAGGTCCGGGACGCCCGCTACCCGTTCGCCGTCGCGGATCCGGCGGAGCGTCGTGTCCGTCAGGCGGTGGGTGCCGTGCTCGTGGTCGCCGCCGCAGCGCTGCTCGTCGTCGCATTCGTCCGCCGCGACGCATCACCGTCGGGCGATCCGGTCGCCGCACCCTCGACGACCACGCCGTCGGGCGAGTCGGTCGAGGACCGTCTGGCCCGCATCGAGTCGACGCCCTACAGCAGTCGACCGGCCTTCGCCGGGGTCGACTTCGCGGACGACCTCCAACGCGAGGAGGCTCGGGTGGTGCTCGTGCCGAACACGACGGGTTCGTACGCCCCCGCCGATGCCTCGGGCCGGTTCGTCAACGTCGTGGACGGACGTCGCGTCTCGCTCGAGGGCACGTGTGACTGTCCCGTCGTCGACGTGTGGGTCGTCGGTGGCTCCGAGGTGTTCGGACTCGGTCAGCGGGACGAGCACACCATCGCGTCGGAACTGGTGCGTCTCGGTGAGCAGCGTGGTGTGGCGGTCCGTGTGCAGAACCTCGGTGTTCCCGGGTGGACGATCGCCCAGGAGACCGCCGCCGTCCGCGCTCGTCTGGCGGCGGGCGAGCGCCCCGACCTGATCGTCGTCGTCGATGGCTACAACGACGTGATGGCGACGCTGATCGCCTCGGCGCTCTACGGCCCGGACCCGAGTCGCCCGGCGGTCCTCGACCCGGCGGACTCGCAACGGTTCATCGAGCGTGGACTCGGTCTCGGCGACGCCGGTGGTCTCGAGGCGGTCGGCGGCGCGGCGGTTGCGCAGTACCAGCGTTCGCAGCGGGAACTCGTGGACGCCGCGTCAGCCCTCGACGTGCCGGTGGTGTTCTTCTTCCAGCCCGACGCACTCACCAGTCCGATCCAGCGCGGACCGGTGGAGGACCTGTACGACGGGATCGTGGCGGACGCCCAGCTCGACGACGCCGATCAGGTGCTGGAGTACGTGTCGAACGCGCTGTCGCCGGACGTCGTGAACCTGCGGCAGTTGCTCGTCGATGAACCCTCGCCGGTCTTCGCCGACACGGTGCACACCAACGAGGTCGGTGCCCGCCGGGTCGCGGTCGCGATCGACCAGCGGGTCGGCGCACTCCTCCAGGAACGGGCGGGATCGTGAGCTGGGTGCGGGCGGTCGCCGGGATGGTGCGGGACCTGTGGGCCTACGTGGCCCGCACGGGACGCTGGTGGATCCCTCTGGTGATCGTGCTGCTGTCGGTCACCGCGGTCGTCGTGGCGACCACGAAGGTCGTCGTGCCCACGGCCGTGTACGTGTTCTTCTGATCCCGACGTCGGAACGCCGCCCCGGGCTCAGCGACCGACCGCGGTCCGGGCTGCGGGTCGCAGGTCGGCGAACGAACCGAGTCGGAACCCGAGTTCGTCGATGCGGGCCCGGGCGGCCGGATCGATGGCGGCCGCGAACTGCGCCGCCCACGCGTAGCGCGACGGGTACGCGGCCCGTTCGGGGTCCGGGTCGACCGCCAGGTGCATCACGATCTCGGCGGACGCCGCGCCGGTGGCGTCCAGCCGATCCAGGCTCGACCGCAGCCCGGCGTCGTGTGGTGCCGGCTGCCCCTCGATCCCACTGGACTCGTCGGGGAAGGCGCGGCCCGCACGTGCGGCCAGTCGACGGAGGTGCCCGGTGAGGCGCCGCACGGCGATCGCGGTCGGCGACGACCCGCGGGCGGTCGGCAGTCGGACCGCGCCCACCCCGTCGGTCACGGCGAGATCGACCACGACGCGGGCCACCGACGGCCAGAGATGAATGTTCTGGTGCGAGTCCAGGTGTGTCACGTTCACGCCGAGGTCGCGCAGCCGGGTGAGCTGGGCCCGGAACTCGCGCGTCAGGTCGGACGGATCCACCCGTCCGGTGGCGGCCCGCTGCACGAACTCGCGCCACCGCAGCGGGAACCGGCCGTCACGGTCGACCAGTGTCGGGATCTCCCGGGCGCTCAGCAACGGCCGGTCCTCACCGACCGCCGCCAGGTGGGCGCCTGTCGGGATCCCGCTGTCCACGAGCTGCTGGGCGTGCCGGTCGAACGCTGCGGCCACGGTGAGCGCCGAGGTCGAGGTGACGACGCCGCGCTCGAACGCAGCGATGATCCCGTTGCTGATCCCGGACGTCATGCCGTAGTCGTCGGCATTGACGATGAGGAGCCGGTTCGACGACCCGGCCGGAACGTCGTCGCCGGCGGGTGACTCGCCGACGGTCATCAGACGCTGCTGACGACGGACCCGTTCGTGCCGGGTGGGGGAGCCCAGATGTCTCGGCCCGGAGTGACGCCACCGGCGTAGAACTGCTCGCACCAGCGGCGGTACTGCATGATCGGACCGTCGCCGTGTGCGAGCGCGGGGGCGGGCACGTACGCCTTGTTCTCCCAGAGCTCGACGTCCTCGACGGTGCGTTCGTGGATCTCCTCGATGAACGCCTTGCCGAGGCTGCTCGTCTCGGCGGCGTCACCGGTGGACCGGACCACGAAGCTGAAGCGGAGTTCGCAGGCGCCGTCGTCGACGGGCGTCGCGCACCCGAGCAGGAGGGTGTCCACGAGCCCCGTGAACCAGGTGGCGGCGAGCCCCGGGCCCCACACGTCGGTGTCGATGCGGCCCTCGACGTCGCCCTGCGGCGTCGGGAACGACTGGGTGATCCGGATCTCGGCGACCGGGCCGTCGGTGTCGTACCGGTCGACCTGCGGCATCGGCGGCCGGTCGAGGGGCTTCCCGTCGTTCATGGCGATCTGGTACTCGAGCAGGTGCGCCTGGATGTGCGCGGCGTCGACCTGGGTCTCCGCGATCTCCTGCCAGTGACAGCCGAGCCGGTAGTGCTTGCGGAACGGTTCGGAGAACCCGGAGTCCTCGCCGAACTCGGGCAGCTCGGGCAGTTCCCACGCCGGCGGCTCGTCGTCCGGGTGGTACCAGGCGAAGAGGGATCCGTTGCGCTCGACGACCGGGTACGTGCGCACCGCCGCCTTGCGGTTGAGTCGATCCGAGTAGGGGATGTCGACGCAGCGGCCGTCGCTGTCGAACTGCCACCGGTGCAGCGCGCACCGCAGGCAGTCACCCTCGACGGTCGACCGGATGGCGAGGTGCGCGCCCATGTGCGGGCAGAACGCGTCCCAGACGTGGGCGACACCGGACTCGTCGCGCCACAGCGCGAGGTGTCGTCCGAAGTAGTAGGCCTTGCGCGCCTCACCGGTCGGGATCTCGTCGCTCCACGCGACCTGGAACCATCCGAACGGCATCGGCATCGGGTAGTCCCTCGTCGCGCCGGCTGTCACGGGTTCGACCTGCATCTTCCGCCCTCGATGTGACCCGGTGTCGGTCTCCGACAGGACCGGGATCTTGTTGTCACCAGTGAACATTCCCATGGTACCTGCGCGTCACTGACGCGTCGACGGCGCCCCGATCGAGGTCGGGCGGTACCGTGGGCCGCCATGGATCCGGAGGCTCGCAGGGCGTGGGAAGCCGCTCGGCCGGGGCGTGACCACGCCGTCGACGCCGTGTGCATCGCACCGTGGGTCTCCCTCGAGCTCGACCCCACCGGCTGGGTCTACGGGTGCTGCGCCAATCAGCTCCACCCGTTGGGCCGCATCGGCGTGGATCGCCTCGGTGACATCTGGAACGGCGCCCGGGCCGGTGTGCTGCGTACCGCGCTGCAGCGGTGGGACCTCTCGGTGGGCTGCGGTGCGTGCCGCTGGCACCTCGAACACGGCCGGCTCGATCCCGATGCCGACGTCTACGACCGCTACCCGCTCGACGTGACCGATCCGTCCGGACCGGTGGCCATGACGTTCGCGTTGTCGAACCGCTGCAACCTCGGCTGCGTGATGTGCACGCCCGAGCTGTCGTCGGTGCTCCGGACCCGCGCCGGACTGCCGGCGATCGCGTCGCCCTACGACGACGCGTTCTTCGCCGATCTCGCCGGGTTCCTGCCCCGGCTGCGGTACGCGAAGTTCCTCGGCGGCGAACCGTTCCTCATCCCGGAGCACCACCGGGTGTGGGACCTGATGGCCGAGGTCGGTGGGCCGGACCGGATCCAGGTGACGACGAACGGCACGATCTGGAACGACCGCGTCGAGCAGGTGCTCGACGACTTCGCCGTCGACGTCACCGTGTCGATCGACGCCGCAACGCCCGAGGTGTACGAGTCGATCCGGGTCGGCGCACAGTTCGCCACGGTGTCGGAGCACATCGTGCGGTTCCGTGATCGGTGCCGCGACGCCGGCACCGAGTTCCGCCTCTGCTACTGCCTCATGCGCCACAACGCTGCCGAACTGCCGGCGTTCCTGCGCTGGGCCGAGACGCTCGGTGCGGCGGTGAGCATCAACGTCGTGTCGGATCTGGGGCACGCGTTGCACGACGAACCGGTGGACGCGCTCGACGCGGTGCGGCGGGCGTGGGCCGGCGCCGACGGCACGGGCGAGCTCACGGGCGAGCGGGCGGCGGTCTGGTCGACGCAGCAGACCCAGCTGGACACGGTCATCGCCGAGCGCCGCGCCGGAGCCCCGATCGCACCGCGGCAGGCGCAACGGGCGTCGTCGGCGGTGCTCGACATCGGCGCCCTGCCACCGGTCGCCGTGACCGCGGCGCGGATCGAGGCCGAGGTCGCGTTCCTCGCTGCATGGTCGGGGTCGCCGGACGTGGGCCGACTCGTCGGTGACTCGACGGGCACCGTGATCGAGGTGGCGCATCCGCATGCCCGGCTCGGGATCGATGCCGCGCTCGTCGGTGCGTCGCTGTCGGACCTGGTTCCCACCCTCGAGCGAGCGGACGGGCGGGTCGCCTGGGTGATCGAGGTGTCCGCGGACGACGACCGGGCGGTGCGCGGGTTCGTGCTCAGTGCCACCCAACCGGAACGAGGCGGCGCAGGTTCGGTGGTCCGGGTCGTGCTGTTCCGGACGGCGCCCGATCGGTGGACCGCGCTGATCGCCGAGGACCGCGTCTACGACGTGGGCGCCGACGGTCCCGGTGACGCCGTCTCGGTGGCGATCAGCCCGCGCTGATCGTCGCGAAGCGGGGCGGTGTCGATCAGCCCCCGCGGAGCGGCGCCGATCAGGGTCGGGGCGACGCCCGG
>CAJBIS010000305.1 GCA_903953195.1 uncultured Actinomycetes bacterium | reverse complement strand
CTCGCAGAAGTGCAGGCGTTCGCTGCGGCGATGGCGACGACCATGACGACCCCGCCGCCGATCACTCGGCTCCCGTTGAACAGTCACCCCTCAGGCGGCTCGACCCACGTGGATACCGCCCGAGGTCAGCGCTGACCCCGTGACTCGGTGTCGGGTGACGAGTCCTGCTCACTGGTGGACGCCGCCAGGAACGCGGCTGCGCCGGTGAGCCGGACGGCGACGTGATCACCCGGTCGGAACGGCGTGCCGCTGCGACGTGATGCCGGGACCACGATCGTGCTGCCGTCGTCGAGGCGGATCGTCAGTCCGATGTGCTCGGTGAAGGTGCGGACGGCGACGATCTCCAACGTCTCGTCTCCGGTTGGTTCCACCACCACGTGTCCGGGTCGGATGAGCAGGTCGCCGCGGTCGACACCACTGTCGTGGCCGATCGATGCCGATGGCACCCGCCCGAGCGAGGTCTGCACCGCGTCGCGGTCACGAACGCCGGGGAGTGTCAGCGTCCACCCGGCGGCGGCGGCGACCTCGGCGGTGCGCGGCCTGTCGTAGAGGTCGATCGGCGGACCGGTCTGCACCACTCGTCCGCCGGCGATCACGGCGACCCGATCCGCGGTGCGGAAGGCCTCGCCGGCGTCGTGCGTGATGAGCAGCGCGGTGGCGTCGACAGCGGCGAGTGCGGCCGTGACCTGTTCGGCGACCTCGACCCGGAGCGAGGCGTCGAGCGCGGAGAACGGTTCGTCGAGCACGACGAGGCGCGGCGCCGGCGCGAGGGCCCGCGCCAGGGCGACGCGCTGTTGCTGGCCGCCCGAGAGTTCGTGCGGTCGTCGGTCGCCGAAGCCGTCGAGTCCGACGAGGCCGAGGCACTCCTGCACACGCGCCGATCGGCCGGAGTTCCGTGGCAGGCCGAACGCCACGTTCGCCGCCACCGACAGGTGCGGGAACAGCGCACCCTCCTGCGGCACCACGCCCACGTGTCGGGACTCGGGGGCCACGAACGTGCCCGCACCGGCGACGACGCCGCCGTCGAGCAGTACCTCGCCGGCCTGCGGTGCATCGAAACCGGCGATGATCCGCCCGAGGGTGGTCTTGCCACTCCCGGACTCACCCATGAGCGCCAGCACCTCCCCGGGTTCGACCGAGAGGTCGGCTCCGTCGAGGACGTGCTGGTTGCCGAAGGACTGGTGGATGTCCCGGACCTCGAGTCTCGGCGTGCTCACACGACCTCCCGTCGGTCCACGGTGCCGCGTCCCCAGCGTGCCGCGACGAGTGCGGGCACCACCGAGAACGCCATGAGGGCCAGCGCGTACGGGGCGACCGACGCGTCGTCCGAGACGCCGGCCCAGGCCCACAGGCGGGTGGCGAGTGTGTCGGTGCCGGCGGGCCGCAACAGCAGCAGGGCCGGCAGTTCCTTGGCGGTGGTCAGCGCCACCACCGCGATGCTGACCGCGGCGGCCGGCAACACGGCGGGCAGGGTCACTCGCAGGAAGACCGTGCTGCGGCTGCGACCGGTCGATCTGCCGACCTCGGTGAGGACCTCCGGCTGCTGTTCGAAGGATGCGCGGAGCGCTCCGAGCGCGAGCGACATCGTGAGCGCCACCTCGGCGAGGACCACGATGGGCCACCGCTGGTAGATCGGCTGCAGCGCCCGCACACCGACGTACACGAACGAGAGCGCCACCACGATCCCGGGCAGGCTGTGCGCCAGCATCACCGCTCGTTCGGCGCCGACCGACATGACCGATCGGAAGCGCGCCACCAGCCACGCCACCGGGAGCGTCACGACCACGGTCGCCACCGCCACCGTCGCGCCGAGCACCATGGTGGTCACGAGCGCACCGACGAACTCGTTGAGGTCGACCTCACTCCCACCCCGGCTCCACCACCACAGGTAGGTGACGACGGGAAACCCGACGGACGCCGCTGCGAGGAGACCGAGGGCGGCGACGGCGACCCACCGGCCGCGACCGAGGGGAACCCGGACCGGAGCGCGCGCCACACCGCGACCCACCCGGCCGGCGTCGCCCCGACCCCGGACGAGCGGTTCGGCCAGCACGAACACCAGCGACACGGCGACGAGCGCGCAGGCCAGCACGGCGGCGCGCGACGGATCGAAACTGGCGCGGTAGGCACCGAGGATCACCCACGTGAACACGGGGACGCGCATGATGGCGACGGCTCCGAAGTCGGCGAGGACGTACAGCGACGCGAGCAGGACGCCGGCCGCCACGCCGCGTCGAACCTGTGGCACCGTCAGCTGCAGGGCGACGACACCCGGTCGCTTCCCGAGTGAGCGAGCGATCTCCTCGTGTGCCGGGTCGAGCGTCCGGATCACCGCCGTCACGTAGAGGTGAACGAGCGGAACGGTCGTGAAGGTCAGGACCAGTGCCGCTCCTCCGATCGACGCGATGCCCGGCCACCACGACACCCATGCGTAGGCCGCCACGTACGAGGGGACGGCGAGCGGGAGGACGATCAGGACGTGCCACATCGCCGGCGCCGGCAGGTCGGATCGTTCCACGAGCCATGCGGTCGTGGTCCCGATGGCACCCGCCAGCAGGCCCACCGTCAGCGCCAGGCCCACGCTGCGCAGTGCCAGCAGCGCGATGTCGCTGCTGATCAGGATCTCGGTGACTCGATTCCAACCGGCCTGGACCGCTTGCACCACCAGGTAGACCAGCGGCACGACGGCGAGCGCGGTCGCCCCGACCGCGACGACGCTCGCCGAACGGGGTGCGCCGAGCGACCGCGGCTGCATGGTGGGCGAATTCCGCGGGTGTCCGGGCTACTTCTGGAGCAGCCCGGTCTCGGCCAGGAGTTCCTGGGTGGCCGCGACGGTGTCGAGGTCGGAGAGGTCGATCGAGGGTGGATCGAGCTCGTCGAGCGTCGGCAGGTCGGCGGACGCCGACACACCGGTAACGAGGGGGTACTCGAACGTGCGTTCCGCGAAGTACTTCTGTGCGCCCTCGGCGAGGAGGTAGTCGACGAAGGCCTGAGCTGCCGCCGGGTTGTCGGAGGACTTCAGGATCCCGACGCCGGCCACGTTCACCAGACCACCGGGGTCGCCACCGCCGACGAACTGGTTGCGGGCGACCACCTCATTGCCACCGTTCTTCGCGATCTTCTCGAGCAGGTAGTAGTGGTTCACGAGTCCGAGTTGAACCTCGCCGGAGTCGACCGCGTCGCGGACCTGCGAGTTGCCCTCGTAGGCCGTGGGCTGTTGAGCCGCGAACTTGGTGAGCCACTCGCGGGCGCCCTCGTCGCCCCGGAGGACCCGCAGCGCCGTCACGAACGACTGGAACGACGCGTTGGAGGGAGCGAACCCGATCTGGCCCTGGTACCTGGGGTCGAGCAGATCGTCGATGTTCGTGGGTGGGTCCGTGACCAGCTCCGAGTTGTAGAGGATGACCCGCACCCGTCCGCTCGTGCCGACCCACTGGTTGTCGGAGCTGCGGTACTCGGCCGGGACCTTGTTCACCACGGCGGCGTCGAGCTCGCTGAGCAGGCCCGCCTTCGCCAGCGCGCCGAGCGCTCCCGCATCCTGGGAGAAGAACACGTCGGCCGGCGAGGCGTCGCCCTCGGTGATGATCTGGGCCGCGAGTTCACCGCTGTCGCCGGCGCGCAGGTCGACCTCGATGCCGGTCTCGGCCGTGAACTGTTCCACCAGATCGCCGATCAGCTCCTCCTTGCGACCGCTGTAGACGACGAGTGGCTGATCCGTCGGGGTCGCCGCCTCGCCGTCCGTCGTGGAGGCGCTGTCGGTCCCGCTGCTGCACGCACCGGCGACGGTCACGAGTGCGAGCAGCGCGCCGAGCAGCAGTGCGGTGGTCCGAGGCGTGGCTGCCCGTCGGGAGTCAGGTCGTCGCACCGTTCATCTCCATCCATGTTCTCTTCACATCGGGTGTAAGGACAGCTTTACATGGGTGGTG
>CAJBIS010000304.1 GCA_903953195.1 uncultured Actinomycetes bacterium | reverse complement strand
CGTCCACCGACGCCGGCCCGCCCGAGGTCCGGTCGAAGAACAGATGCACCTGGTTCGACCCCGCCACGGCGTCCACCACCTGCAGCTGGACCGCCACGTCACCGGCCACCGCCGAGACGTCGACCGGCTGAGCGATCGCCGACGCCGGTGGCGGCGTCACGACGAGCACGGCGGTGAGTGCCACGACGGCGAGACCCAGTGCCGCCTCGGCCCGCACCGAGGCCGCCAGGTCCAGCACGGCCCGTGTCGCGTCAGCGAGCTGCCGGCGGTTCAGGACCGCGAGCACGAGCATCGCGACGACCAGCGCGGACTTGCCGAGCAGCAGCCGGCCGTACGAGGTGGAGGTCAGGTCGCCGAGGGATCCGAGGTGGATCCACGCGCCGGCGAGGCCCGTCACCACGACGACGGGTGCCGCGATCATCGCGACCTGCGAGAACGCCGGCAGTTGCGGGCGCTCACCCGCCCATCGCAGGGCGAGCGCCCCGAGGCCACCCACCCAGATCGCTGCGGTCAACAGATGGAGGGCGTCCACGAGCGTGCCGAGCAGCACCGGTTCGACCGTGGTGGCGTGACCACCGAACGCCGGCAGCACCACGCCCACGATCACCCCCAGCGCGACGAGCCACGCGAGGCGCGTCAGCAACCACCGTGACGCCACGAGCACGACCAGCAGCGCAGCGAGTGCGACTCGGATCGCGGTGATCCGGCCGGTCTGGCTCGACGTCAACAGGTCGCCCAACACGCCAGTGACGGCCGACAGCGATCCGCCGTACCCCACAGCGGCACCGAGCAGCGCCAGCGCGGCGCCCACCATGGTGGCGACGACCCCACCGAGCAGCACCCGCCTCCGGTCGAGCAGCGCCGGACCAAGGCGCCGGGCCTCGAACGACGCGAGCACGACGGTGCCACCGGCGAGCAGCAGGCCGGAGAATGCGAGCCATCGACCCACCACGTCGAGCACCCGCGCCGACCACGGTCCGGACGCTCCCGCGCCGGTCGCACCCGATGACCGTTCGCCGATGCTGAAGGAGAACGACCCGCTCACCACGTGACCGTCGGCGCTGAGCACCCGGTAGCTCACCGTGACGCTGCCACGGATCGCTCCGGCGTCGATGCTGCGGACGACCGAGGTCGCGCCCGCCGATTGGGCGGCACTCGTCGACAGGTCGGTGCCGTCGGGCCCGAGCACGCGGACGCCGTCGTCGGTCACCGACACCGACTCGTCGAAGGTCAGTCGCACCTCGGACGGGGCCGTCGGCACCGTCGCGTCGGCGCTGGGTGACGAGCCGACCAGCCGGGCGTGTGCACCAGCGGGAGCGCACCACGGTCCGAGCATCAGCGCCACCAGCACCAGTCCCGCCAGCACGAGCGGCGAGCCGATCCGTCGCGTCCTCCCGCTGTGCACGTCGGTGATGGTAGTGAGCGGTCGCTGCCCTAGCCTCGTCGGCGACCACGGCACCGATGACGGAGCAACCATGAACGACACCACCCCAGCCACCTCGGCCGACGCCGGCGACGACACCGTGCGCTACGAGGTCACCGACGGCATCGCCCGCCTCACGATCAACGCCCCGGACGCGGGCAACTCGCTCACTGCGGACATGCGCGACCGGCTCGCCGACCATCTGGACTGGGCCTCGGCCGACCACGGCGTGCGGGTCGTGATCCTCGGCGCAGCCGGCGAACGGCACTTCTGCACCGGCGCCAACCTGGGTGGACCACAGAAGCCGACCCCCGCCAAGCCCGACGGGGCACCCGACCGTGTGATGGGCGACGCGGCGCGCATGATCCGACGGGGCTGGCAGCGTCTCATCACCTCGATCCTCGACTGCGAGAAGCCCGTGATCGCCGCCGTGAACGGCACCGCAGCGGGTGGCGGCGCCCATCTCGTGCTCGCGTGCGACCTCGTGGTCATGGCCGAGCGGGCGAAGCTCGTCGAGGTGTTCGTCCGACGCGGCATCCTGCCCGATGCCGGCGGAGCGTTCCTGTTGCCACGGATCGTCGGCCCACAGGTCACCAAGGAGTTGATGTTCCTGGCCGATGACGTCCCGGCGGCGCGGTGCGCAACGTTGAACATCGCCAACCGTGTGGTCGCCGACGACGAGCTCGAGTCCACGGTCGACGAGCTGGCCGAACGACTCGCGGATGCGCCGACGAAGGCGCTCGCGCTCACGAAGTGGCTGGTGAACCGGTCGTTCGAGTCCAGCCGCCACACCGCGTTCGAGGAGGAGGCCGCGGCCCAGGAGCTGCTGACCGCCACCGTGGACTTCAACGAGGGGCTCGCGGCGTTCCGTGAGCGGCGCAACCCGGAGTTCCGCGGGTACTGACCACCCGGGCGGGCCGCTGACCCGACCGCAACCGTCCGTCAACGGGCCGCGAGACCCGCGGATCACCATTGTCCGACCGACGCTCGGCACGTTGACTGCGTGGGTGACCACGCGACGCAGCACCGCTCCCGCATCACCCGCTCACGAGCGGGCCGGCATCACCCATCGAACGAGCTGTCGCCCGTCGGCGCGCGGCGTCCTGAGGGCCGCACCCGCCGGCATCGTGGGTGTCATCGCTCTCGCCGCGTGCGGCACCGGCTCACCGTCCGCCACCTCCGCCGAGGCCACACCTCTGCCGATCCCACCCCCGGCCACGTCGGGGCCCGCGGCACCCTCGACCACGGCCACGCCACCGCCCACCGGCCCGGGCGGCGCGCAGCCGACGCCGGACCGAGACGCGGATCCGGCTCCGTCCGGCGAACTGACCGACGTGGCCGTCGCGCTCGAGCGCTACGACCGCGCCCTGACCGCATTGTCGGCAGCACCCGAGGCGGTCGACGACCCCGCCGACGCGCTGCTCGCCGAGTGGCACGCGATCACGCTCGAGGGGTCCGACCTCGACCGGGACGTCGCCGCGAGGATCCGGGGCCGTCGCGACGAGGGCATCGTCGTCACACCGCCCGACCCCGCAGCACTCAGCTACGTGCACCACGCCCGTGCCGCAGCGCGCGTCACGCCGCCGCCCGGCCTGACCGACCCTCCCGAGGAGATCAGCTTCACGTGGTGCGCCTGGTCCCCGGGCATCGGTCGGCGAATCGGCAACGGGGCGGTGGTCGACGACGTCGTCGGCAGCGCCGCCGGGACGGGGACGATCCGCCGCGACGCCGCAACCCGCGAGTGGCAGGTGACCTCGCTGTTCGAGACGAGCTTCGAGGCGCTCGCACCCGGGAGCGACGACCCGTGCGTGTGACCATCGCGCTGCTCGTCGCGGCGATCTGGTGGTTCGGCGCACCACCGCCCGCCGGGGCCGCGGGTGACGGTGGGGCCGCCTCGAGCGTGACCGGCGATGGCCGGATCATCACCACCATCTTCGGACCACGCACCGGCGGCGGGGGCCGATCCTCGACCGTCCGGTCGTACTGGGTGACGTTGAGTGCGAGTCAGTTCGCGTACGTCCTCCAGGTCGTCTCCACCCGGCCCGACCTCGGGGCCACCCCCATCATGGAGGAGCTGCGAGCCCGGATCGCCGGCGGATACGTCGACGGCATCGCACTGCAGTACCGGGTGCTCGACGGCCGACCCACCGGTGAGGTCAGGATCATCGACACCCAACAGACGACATCGTCGACGTGGAGCCGCCAGATGGTGACGTCGCTCCCGGCACTGCGCCCGACGATCACACCGCCCGCGTCACTCACCATCCCGATCGGCGAACCGGTGTTCTTCTCGTACACGCCCGACGTCTGGGGACAGGTCGTCGACCGCACGCTGACGGCGTACGGGGTCACCGCACGGGTGCGCGCCTGGCCGATCCGGTTCGACGTGCGCAGCGGCGACCCGGCGACGGTCGGCCGCATCCTGCACTGCCCCGGTCGGGGGCGACCCTTCGATCCACGGGATCCGGCCAGCCCACCGGCGCAGGCCCGGCGAGCGGACTCGTGCACGCTGATCTACCGCAGCGGCACCGGCGCCTTCGGTCGACCTGATGCGTGGGTCGGCGACATCACGGTGACGTGGTGGGCCGAGTGGACGACCGACGGTCGACGCTGGTTGCCACTGGGCGAGATCCCGAAGCTGTCACTCATCCGCCGTCCGGTCCGCGAGGTGCTCACCGACCTGGAGTCGGCACCGTGACGGCAGCGGCTCCCGACGAACGAGCACGGTGCCGGGAACTGCGCGACTACAGCTGGGGCGTCGGGGTGATGTTCGACGTCTTCACGCCCTTGGCCGCAGCACGGGCGAGCAGCTCGTCGTAGAACTCGGGGGTGACGGTGCGAGCCCGGGTGAGGAAGAACGCGCTGTTGCCGGTCGGGTCACTGACGATCGCCCACTGGTAGTCAGGATCCAGATCGACGATCCAGTAGTTGCCCGGAGGCGCCGACGACGGCGTGCCGGCGAAGGTCACGTTGAGCCGGGCGTTCGAGGGGTCAACAACGGCCGCCGCACCGACGATGCGCGATTCCGGGCCATCGGCGGTGAAGTAGCGCCCCGAGTTCTCGACCCGGACGGTGCCGCTCGGGTTGAGCGAGTACTGCGCCATCGTGTTGACGAGCCCGACCGAGAAGAACTGCTTCACGCTGCCCACCTCGTACCAGGTGCCGAGGTAGCGGTTGAGATCGACCGACGGCACGGTCGTCGTGATCGGCGGAGCCATGGTGCACGACGCCAGACCGAGGACGGCGAGGGCGGCCACCGGGACAGCGATCGCCCGACGGAGCGGACGGGACAGGGAGGACGGGACCAGAACACGCATCATGAACACGGTTCGCCCGATGAGCCGCCGACGGATGCAGTCAGTTCGGGAGACGCCACTCCGTGACCGGCTGACCGCCGTGCGTGACGAGTCGTTCCACCTCGGCAGCGATCGCGGGCACGAACTTGAAGCCGTGCCCGGAACAGGGCGAGCACACGACCAGCGGACCGCGTCGATCCAGGATGAAGTGCTCGTCGTCGGTGCTCGTGAAGAGACACGACACCGTTGACCGGGGTGTCGGGTCCAACCCGGGCAACCACTCCTCGACGTACCGAACCAGCGATTCGGTGCGAACAGGGTCCGGGACGCGCGTCAGATCCTCGGGATCGCAGACGGCGACGGTGCCGTGACCGCCGACCTTCACACCCTCGCCCGGCGTCCACAGCCCGTAGGCGTCGAAGCTCAGCGGCCGGTCCACGCCGTCGGCACCCAACCCGTGGTGGAGGAAGCTCGGCCACGACGCCGAGGCGTCGATCGGCGCGAAGTGCGACGGCTGGTCGCTCTCGATCGTGATGGGCGGCAACGAGACCAGTTGGCCCAACAACGACGACACCCACGCCCCGGCCGCGACCACCACGGCGGCGGCGTCCCACGACCGGCCCGCCGAGTGCACCACGGCGCGGTCGCCAACCACCTCGATCCGCTCGGCGGGCTCATCGAAGTGGACCGCCGCGCCGGCCGAACCGGCGAGACGCTGCGACGTGGCCACGGTTCGATCGGCGAGGCATCGACCGCCATCCGGGCTGAACGCCACCGCACCATCGAAGCGCATCCCCGGCCAGCGCTCGCTCGCCTCGGCGGCACCGAGCCGCTCCACGGGGCGATCGGCGGCGCGCAGGTTCGCCACGACCTCGTCCACCGCGGCGGCACGCCCGTGGTCGAGCTGGCCGACCTGCTCGAGCAGCACCTCACCGGAGGCCGCCTCGAGTTCGCGCCATCCGTCGAGCGCCTGCGCCGCGAAGCGCACGTAGACGGGATCCCGGTACGCCAGACGGAAGATGCGCGTCGTGCCGTGCGAGGACCCGTGCGTGTGACCGGGACCGAAACGTTCCAACAGCACCACGGACCGGCCCGACCGGGCCAACCGCCACGCCGCGGTCGCCCCCATGGCACCGGCGCCGACCACGACGACATCGACCTGCTCCATCACTGCGGACCGCCGCTCACTCGAAGCGCTGTCCCCACTCCTTCAGGAAGTCGACGAAGTCGGCGGGGCTGTCCGGGGCCGGCGCACCCGGCTGGTACGCCACGGACTCGAGCGCCCCACTGAACGGGAACGCGCCATGACGCTCGAACACCGACCAGCTGACGGGCGACCGCCGGTCGAGTCCGACGTCGATGCCCTCGAACGGCGCCATCGCCATGAGCAGCCGGAAGTCCGTTGCGGCAGCGACGTCGACCCCGTCGACGGTCAGCGTCAGGTCCCATCGATCCTTGCCCGGGCACCGAATGCGCAGTCCGAGGTCGCGCGCTCCGGGCTCGACGACCGGTCCGCGCACCTCGCGCTCCAGTCCGTAGCCGTTGTGTGCGGCGACCAGCTCGCCCGTGGTGTCGACGTACAGCGAGTACCCGCCGCCCTGGTCGCCGTGCGCCACGAGGACTCCCGCATCGCCCTCGGCCAGGTCGACCCGCGCGGTGATGTCCACGTCACGCCAGAGGATCAGCCGCTGCGAGCGCCAGCGATCGAGCGTCGGAGTCCCGGGGCGCAGGACGACCGGGCCGTCGAACGCCTCGACCCAGGACGGCCGCAGCAGGTAGCGGTACCCGGTGCCCTCATCCATCGGGAACACCTGATGGTCCCAGGCCGACTCCTCCCACGCCCCGATCATCTCGGCCAGCCGCTGGGGTTCGCGCTCGGCCAGGTCGACGAGCTGCGTCGGGTCGGCCGCCATGTCGAACAGCTCCCAGCGGTCCTCGCTGAACGGGGTCCGCGGCTCGTGTCGTGTCACCGCCTCCCAACCATCACGACGCAGCGACCGGTGGCCCTCGTTCTCGACCATGACGTCTCGCTGGCGGCCGGGCGCAGCGGCATCGTGCAGTGTGGCCCGCACGTTCTCACCCTCGAGCGGCAGGACCGGATTGCCACGCCACGACTCGGGCCGGCTCGCGCCCGCGATGTCGAGCAGCGTCGGGAACAGGTCGGTGACGTGGACGAACTGGTCGCGGATCTCGCCACCCGCACCGAGTTCACCGGTGGGCCACGACACGACGAACGGCACCGAGTGGCCGCCCCGGTGGGCATTGATCTTGTAGAGGCGGAACGGGGTGTTCGAGACCATCGCCCAGCCGCGGGGGTAGTGCGGCAATGTCGTCGGCCCACCCATCACCTCGAGGCGGGCGAGATCCTCCTCGAACGGCTCCTCCTGGCCGGTGCGGCCGTGGTGGAGCGACCGGAAGTAGGCGCTGGTCCCATCGACCTCACCCTCACGCGACCCGCCGTTGTCCGAGGTGAACACGAACAACGTGTTGTCCCATTCGCCGAGCTCCTCGATCGCCGAGCGCAGGCGGCCGATGTTCTGATCGAGGTTGTCGATCAGCGCGGCGTAGACCTCCATGTAGCGGGCGAAGAGCCGCTGCCGGTCCGGGTCCAGGTCGTCCCAGGCGGCGACCTCGTCGCCGGGCTCGTGGTTCCGGGGTGCCAGCTCGGCATTCGGCGGGATCACGCCGAGTTCGACCTGACGCTCGTAGCGGCGACGGCGCACCTCGTCCCACCCGGCCCGATAGCGGTCCGCATGGCGCTCGATGTCGACGGCGCGGGCCTGCAACGGCGCATGCACCGCCGCCTGCGCGAAGTAGAGGAAGAACGGCTTCGTCGGATCGGACGCCTTGGTCTCGCGGATCATCGAGATGGCCCGATCGGTGAGGTCGTCGGTGACGAAGTAGTCCTCCGGGTAGGTGTCGGTCCGCACCGCGTGGTTGTCCTCGATCAACCGGTGCGGATGGTGGAAGTTCGTGAATGCGTCGAGGAAGCCGTAGTACCGATCGAAGCCCTTCTGCAGCGGCCACGAGGACCGGTCACCCGCATCGTTGACCTGACTGTCCTTCGTGAGGTGCCACTTGCCCACCATCAGCGTCTGGTAGCCGGCGTCGCGCAACAACTCCGGCAGCGTGGGAGCGAACGGTGTGAGCTCCATCGCGTAACCGGGGAAGCCCGGATCCGAGTGCGCCACGTGGCCGATGCCGGCGCGGTGCGGTTCGAGTCCGGTCATGAGTGCCGCCCGTGTCGGGGAGCACATCGGAGTGGCGTGGTAGTCGATGTAACGGAGGCCGTCATCGGCGAGACGGTCGATGTTCGGCGTCGGGATCTCGGAGCCGTAGCAGCCGATGTCGGAGTACCCGATGTCGTCGCACATCACGATCACGATGTTCGGCGCGCCCGGTCGCGCCCGCTTCGGATCCGGCCACCATGGCTCCGACGTGGCGAAGATCCGGCCGACGGAACCGCCGTGACCGGCATACGGGGCGAGCGGGTCGTTCACGTCATCGGGCACGTGCGGACCGTACCAACTCGCCTGCCCGTCCACGCCACTCCAACGGCCACCCCGGCGCCCGGTGTCAGGGCTGAAGGAGGCCGCGACCCGTCACCAGCGGGAGGTCGGCCGCAGTGATGATCCCCGCCGGAGCATCGGCGACCGCCGGGATCGCGTGCACGATGCGGCCGGCGGAGAGCGCGATCCCGCCGACATTCCGGTCACCGTCGGCGTCACCGGCCTCGACCGTCAGCGTCACGTCGGGGTCGCCGGTCACGATGACCTGGTGACAGCCCATCGAGCGCTCGGGCGCGTACGGCCAGTCGGGGGCGCACTCGTCGTCGATGCGCGTCACATGGTCGATCACGATGACGGGCTCACCATCGACGAGACCGCGCACCACCAGACGGAACGCGCCCTGCGTACCCGCCTCGAACGTGCCGATCGGCAGCTCGATGGTCCGCTCGAGCGGGCGACGCTCGATGTGCTCGTCGACGTCGTCGAGCTCGACCCCGAGGATCTCGGCGAGCACCCGCAGCACTCCACCCCACACCATCGTCGGGACCGAGGGCCAGAGCATCGGTGGAGGCGAGTCCATCGGCATCCCGAACCCGACGAGCTCCTTCACCGCGTGCGGAGCGTGGTAGGTCGCGTAGTTGAACGTCTCGCGGATCTCGACCCGGCGTGCCGACACACACGTCGCGAGCAGCACCGGCGCGAGCAGGTCGGCGAGGAACCCGGGGTCGATGCCCGAGACCCACACCGAGGCGTCGCCGGCGCGACATGCGGTGTCGACGCGGTCACGCAGCCCGTCGGGCGTCGTGCCCGGATGGATCAGCGGGTACACCGAGGTGGACACGACGTCGGCACCGGCGTCGAGGCACGCGACGATGTCGTCGACGGCGGCATCGGGACGGGTGTCACCGGTGGCGGCGTACACGACGGCGTCGATCCGGCCGTACGCGTCACCGCCGAGCACAACACTCGGATCCCGGGTGGCGAGGACGCCGGTCGCTGCGTCGAGACCACAGAGGTCGGCGGCGTCGCGTCCGTCCTTCGCCGGGTCCGACACGATGACCGCAGCGAGTTCGAGATCAGGATCGGCGACCACCGCTCGAACCGACGGCCGCCCGACGTTGCCGGTCCCCCACACAGCCACACGGTGCGGGGTCCCGTCGGGACGGCGGCGGGCGGTCGAGTCGGCGGTTCGCATGGCGGTCACGGTACGGCATCATCGGGGGGTGAGCATCCACGGGCCACTCGGTGAACTCGCCGACGAACTGGGTGACCTCGCCGTGCTGCGCTCCACCGTCGACGATCCGCTCGCGTCCTATTCGACGCCGGCCCGCGGCCCGGGTGGGGCGCCCGCCGACGTCGTGCGCCCGGCGAGCACCGACGAGGTCCGCACGGTGGTCCGCTGGGCGCGGACGCACCGGATCCGGCTGCTCCCGCAGGGGGCGAACAGCGGGTTGGTCGGGGCATCGACGCCGCCATCGGACCGGCGGGCACCCGACGGCACGGCATCGAACGGTCCGGCGTCGGCGGACCGGCCGCTCGTCGTCCTCAGCACCGAACGACTCGTCGACGGACTCGAGATCGACGCCACCGATCGGACCGCGATCGTCCCAGCCGGTGTCCGGCTGTCGACGCTCAACGAGGCCGCTGGTCGGCACGGACTGTGGTTCCCCATCGACCTGGCGGCCGACCCGGCGATCGGAGGCATGGTGGCCACCAACACCGGCGGCGCCCGCATGCTCCGACACGGCGACGTCCGGCGCCGCACGCTCGGCGTCGAGGTCGTGCTCGCCGATGATGACGTCTCGGTCGTCGACACGCT
>CAJBIS010000303.1 GCA_903953195.1 uncultured Actinomycetes bacterium | reverse complement strand
TCGGTGTCGGTGGCCTCGGGCCGTCCGTAGCGCAGGTTGTCGCCCACGGTGGCGTGGAACAGGTGCGGGTCCTGGGACACCACACCGATGGACTGCCGCAGCGACTGCTGTGTGACCTCACGGACGTCGTGGCCGTCGATGCGCACCGCACCCTCGGTCACGTCGTACAGGCGGGGGAGCAACGAGGCGAGCGTCGACTTGCCGGCACCGGACGGGCCGACCAGCGCCACCATCTCGCCGGGAGCGACGTGGATGTCGACGTCGTGCAGGACGTCGGGGTTGTCGCCCTGGTGCTCACCCACACCGCCGCCGGTCTCGAGCGAGGCGATCGACCCCTCACCGGCCGACGGGTACCGGAAGGTCACGTGGTCGATGTCGATCCGACCGCTCGGTCGCACCAGTTCGATGGCGTCGGGGGCGTCGGTGACCGGGTTCGTGGAGTCGAGCACCTCGAACACCCGCTCGAAGGACACGAACGCGCTCATCACGTCGACCCGGGCGTTCGTCAGACTGGTGAGCGGGTCGTAGATGCGCACCACCAGCGCGGTGAGCGCCACGAGCGTGCCGATGCTGATCGCCCCGTCGATCACCTGCAGGCCACCGAGGTAGTAGACGGCGGCCGTGCCGATGGCGCCGACGAGGCCCATCATCACCATGAAGAAGCGGGAGTAGTTCGCAGTCTTCACGCCGATGTCGCGGACGCCGGACGCCTTGGAACCGAAGGCGTCGCGTTCGGTGTCGTGGTTGCCGAAGAGCTTGACCAACTGCGCGCCGGCGACACCGAATCGCTCGGTCATCTGCGCGTTCATGTCGGCGTTCAACTGCATGGCGTCGCGGGTCATGCCCTGCAGTTTCCTGCCGACGCGCTTGGACGGGATCAGGAAGATCGGCAGGAGCAGCACCGCGATGATCGTGATCCGCCAGTCGAGCGCGATCATCGCAGCGAGCGTGACGCCGAGCGTGATCACGTTCGACACGACGGTCCCGAGCGTCCCGGTGAGCGCCCGCTGCGCGCCGATCACGTCGTTGTTGAGCCGGCTGACCAGCGCGCCGGTCTGCGAGCGGGTGAAGAACTGCAGCGGCATGCGCTGCACGTGGTCGAACAACGCGACCCGCAGGTCGTAGATGAGACCCTCGCCGATGCGTGACGACCAGTTCCGCTCGAGCAGCTGGACCACGGCGCCGAGCAGTGCGGCGACGACCACGATCACGGCGAGCACCGTGAGCTTCCCGGTGTTCCCGGAGGGCAGCGCGTCATCGATGATGTTCCGGAAGAGCAGTGGTGGCACGAGGGCCAGACCGGCGCCGGCGGCGATCATGAGGACGAACCCGATCAGCTGGGTCCGGTACGGCCGCGCGAAGTGCCCGACCCGTCGGACCAGCGCCCGGTCGAGCGTCACGTCGGAGACGGCGTCCGGGTCCTGGTGCATCATCCGCATGGCTGTCTGCACGATCCGCAGGGTACCGGGCCGCGAGCGGCACGGATTCCCGGGTCCCCTCCGTTCTCCGGGGTTTCCTGCAAGAGTGGCGCCATGCATGCACTGATCGGGCGGCGCGATCCGTTGGAGCGACGCGACGACGACCGCCTGCGGCGAGTGCTCCTGGTTGCCGTCATCGCCGCGGGACTCCTGGCGGTGCTCGCGCCTGATGTGGCCCGGGCGGCCGTCGGCGCCACGGCCGGCGGTGGTGAGTCCCTGCTGTCGTGGTGGCAGGCCGCGATCCTGGGTGTCGTCGAGGGCATCACCGAGTACCTGCCGATCAGTTCGACGGGTCACCTGCTCGTCGCCTCGCGCCTGCTCGGGCTGCCGGACGAACAGGGCAGCGCCGGGCTCGAGGCCGTCAACACGTATGCGATCGCGATCCAGTTCGGTGCCATCGTCGCTGTCGCCGGACTGTTCTGGCGTCGGTTCCGCGACATGCTGCTCGGTCTCGTGGGTCGGTCCGAGCCCGGCCGCCACCTGCTCATCATCCTCGTCATCGCGTTCCTGCCGGCGGCGGTGCTCGGATTCGTGCTCGACAACAAGATCGAGGAGCTGCTGTTCGGCCCGTGGCCGATCGTGATCGCCTGGATCCTCGGCGGCATCGTGATCCTCGTGCTCGAGTCCACCGGTCGGATCCCTGACCGCGGGGTGCGCGCCGAGGTGGGCGCGGATCTGCTGACCGCCATCACCTACCGACAGGCGCTGGTGATCGGCCTCGCCCAGTGCGTGGCGTTGTGGCCGGGCACCAGCCGGTCGCTCGCCACGATCCTGGGTGCGCTGCTCGTCGGGGTCGCCATGCCCGCTGCCGTCGAGTTCAGCTTCCTGCTCGGTTTCGCCACCCTCACGGCCGCCACCGGATTCAAGCTGGTGAAGGACGGTGGTGAGCTCGTCAACCAGTTCGGTGTCATCAACCCGCTGATCGGCGCGCTGTTCGCGTTCGTCTCCGCGGTGCTGGCGATCAAGTGGCTGATCACCTACCTCGAGCGGCACGACCTGAAGATCTTCGCCTGGTACCGCTTCGCGGTGGCGGGTGTCGTCGTGGTGCTGTTGCTCGTCGGCGTGATCTAGACGTGGCGGGTACGGCGTGACGGTCGGCGAGTCGCCATCGCCGTCGCTCGAACCGGACAGCCTGCCGGGCGGGTCGCCGTCGGTGTTCCTCCGGTACCGGACGCCGGTGCTGTCGTGGGCGTGCGTCGCGGTGGCGATCCTCTGGGTCCAGCAGGTCGCGTTCGAGATCACCTACCGCGGTGCCCGCGGTCTCGGTGCGCTCGTGCCGTCGGAGTGGCACGCGTACGCCGGCAGGATCGGCTGGGATTCCGGCGTCTACCTGCGGATCGCCGAGTACGGGTACCGGCCCGAGGACGGGCTCGAGGCGGGGTTCCCCGCCTACGGACTCGCCATCCGGGCGCTGCACGCCGTCGGGCTCGACATCCAGACCGCGGCGGTGCTGCTGTCGCTCGCGTTCGGGCTCGCCGCCACGCTGTTGTTCTGGCGATGGATGGAGGGGCGCGGCATCGACCCGCGCACGCGCCGGCTCGCGCTGTGGCTGTTCCTCGTCTACCCCTATGCGTTCATGATGTTCGGCGTCGCGTACAGCGACCCGATGCTGCTGGCCGCGGTGCTCGCCGTCGCGGTGTGTGCCGACGATCGGCGATGGTGGCTCGCCGGGCTGCTCGGTGGCGTCGCCACTGCGACGCGCCCGACCGGACTCGTGGTGCTCGTGTACCTCGCGGTCGCGGTGTTCGACGACGCCGGCGGGCTCGTCGTGCCGGAACGCGTGGCCGCGTCCACCGTTGCGGAGCGTCTGCGTGCCGGATGGTCGACGGCCCGGGGCATCCGGCTGCGTCGACCGGCGTTGCGACCGCCGCACGCGTGGGTGCTGCTCGCCGGCTGGGGCATCGGCGCGTACATGGTGTTCCTCTGGCGGTACTCGGGTGACCCGTTCCGGTTCTGGACGGTGCAGGACAGCGACTACGGCCACGGGTCGATCCTGGACTTCCGCACGTGGATCCACGCCAGCTTCCTGGTGGAGCCGGGGCTCGAGATCCATCACATCGGCGACGTGGTGAACGAACTCGCCGCGACGGTCGTGTTCGTCGCCACGGTGGTGTGCGCGCCGTGGATCGGCCGTCGCTTCGGCTGGGCCTACACGGCGCTGATGTGGGGATTCGCGCTGATGATCTGGTTCTTCGATCGGTGGCTCGCACCGGCGGGCCGCTACCTGTTGCCGGTCGTGCCGTTCCTCGCGGTCTGGTTGGCGACACTGCTGGTGGACCGACCGTGGAGTCGGCGCCTCACGCTCGCCGGGTTCGCCGCCGGGTCACTCACGCTCGCCGCCGGGTTCGCCGGCGCGTTCGAGATCCACTGGTGAGTTCGCGTGCCGTTCGGCACGCAGTCACCTGGCTGCGGCGCGTGGCTCCGTCCGGAACGCGAGGGACTGCACGGCCGAGTCGTACCCCATCGGCTCGCGCGGGGAGAGTCCGTCCTTCGTCGGCGTGCGGACGTGCCACACCGCTGCGGCGGTGCCGACCGCGAGCATCGTGACGGCGGCGATCCAGCCGAACTCGCCGAGCAGCGCGTCGGAGCCGGTGAACATCGGATCGGCGGTCTCGCCGGTCGAGAAGCGGGTGGCGACGGACGCATTCCAGGCGCCGTGGGCGATCACGCTCGGCCAGATCGACCGCGAGCGTTCGGTGAGCACCCCGACGAACAGGACGAACCCGAGGATCGCGACGCCGAAGGCGGGGAGTCCGCCGACCGTGCCGTACAGCCCGCCGATCGTCATCGGAGCGTGGTAGGCGAACCAGATCGCCCACATGATGAGCGAGCTGACGAGGAAGGTGGTCCGTCGGCGGAGGAGCGGCCAGAGGAATCCGCGCCAGCCGATCTCCTCGCCGATGGCGCTCACACAGGACACGATGCTCAGCGGGACCATCAACAGGACGACCGGCACCAGCTCACCCGGATCGACGTCGACCATGCCGAGGCCGGCGGCGACCCAGGTGACGGCCAGCACGACGAGTGGCGGGACGAACCCGGCGGCGATCCACCAGGTGGGTCGGCCGAACCGGATGATCCCGGGTCCGAACACCGAGGCGACGATCGCGCCGACCGTCGGGGCGAACATGATCCCGATGGCGATCGAGCCGAGTTCGTTCTCGCCGCCACCCCATTCGGGCCGGGCGATCGCCAGCACGCCGACGTAGACACCGATCAGCCCGGCGAAGTAGAGGACCAGTCGCCGGGTGTCGTGCGCGGGATCGATGCGCGGGTTGATCGCCGTGGTCTCCGTCATGGCAGGAAGGTACGACACCGCTGGTCACGGGTTGGGGACGCGGTGTCGAGGACGTCCCGGTGTCGGGGGTTGGCCCGAACGCGGATCGGGCCCCCGTCGGGGGCCCGATGCTCGTTCCGGGTGGAGCGGATTCCCGCGCCCACCCTGTGGCGGAGAGCGTGGGATTCGAACCCACGGTGGCCTTGCGACCACAACGGTTTTCGAGACCGTCCCATTCGTCCGCTCTGGCAGCTCTCCGTCGACGACGTTAGCCGTCTCCGCGGTCCGGCCACACACCGGATTCGGACGGGTGTCGGCGCGTTCCGTGCCCGCCGTGGTCGTGCAGCATGCTCACGGCGAGCCGACGCCAGGGACGGCGACGGTGGCGAACTCGATCCGGGCGTTCGGCTCGGCGGCGCGTCGCTCGGCGTTGGAGTCCGGCGCCGTGCAGGCGAACAGTGTGGTGCCGTCGGCGCCACCGAGCGCGCAGGCGAACGCGTGCTGGCTGAAGGTGACCCGGTCGGTGATCTCGCCGCCCTCGAGCACCCGAACGCACTCGGGGCCGAGGGCGTTGGCCACCCAGACGGCGCCGTCGGCGTCCAGACAGATTCCGTCAGGTGGCACCAGGTGCGGCGACAGGTCCGCCCACACCCGGCGGTTGCCGAGTGTCCCGTCCGCGGCCACGTCGAACGCGGTCAGCCTCAGGCCCAGCGTCTCGGCGACGATCAGCGTGGTGCCGTCCGGGGTGAGCACGGTGCCGTTCGGGAACTTCATGCCGTCGGCGGCGACCTCGGTCGTGCCGTCCGGTTGCACGAGCATCACGTGTGCGGTCGGCGGTCCGGGCTCGGCGATGACGGCCGCCTGCCCGTGCTCATCGACGTAGGCGTCGAGGTCGAAGCCGAAGTGTCCGACGTAGGCGCACCCCTGCGGGTCGACGAGCATGTCGTTGCACCACCACGTCGCGATGTCGTTCAGGTCGGCGTGCGTCACGAGGGAACCGTCGGCCTCACGGCG
>CAJBIS010000302.1 GCA_903953195.1 uncultured Actinomycetes bacterium | reverse complement strand
GATTCCACACGGGCGTGGCCGCTGCGGCACCTCTCTCGGACGGTGTGGTTGCCGGCGACCTGTTCGTCATCGGTGGCGGCGACCCCGTCCTGTCGACCGACGCCTACGTGCCGTACGAGGACCATCCACGTGACCTGCTGACCTCGGTCGACGTGCTGGCCGATCGGATCGTGGCGAGCGGCGTGCGCACGGTCACCGGCTCCGTGGTCGGGGACGAGTCGCGCTACGACACGGTGCGCGACGCACCGGGTTGGCCCAGCCGGTACATCACCGATGCCCAGGTGTCGCCGTTGTCGGCGCTGGTCATCGACGATTCGCGCGCCACTCCGGCTGCGATCGAGGGCCCGAAGGATCCGCCGGCGGCGCAGCCCGCGTTGCACGCCGCCGAGGTGCTCACACGTCTGTTGAGGCAACGGGGGGTGACGGTCGTCGGCACACCGCGTGTGGGCGCGTCGCCGGCGGGCACGACCGAGGTCGCAGGGATCGACTCGCCGACGGTGTCCCAACTCGCCGAACAGCTCACCCGGTTCTCCGACAACACCACCTCCGAGCTGCTGGTCAAGGAGATCGGGAAGCGCGCCAGCGGCGCCGGGACGACGGAGGCGGGGACCGCCGCCGTTGCCGACTGGGTCCGACGGTCGTCGCTGCCGACCGAGGTCCTCGACCTGGCGGACGGTTCCGGGCTGTCGCCCGACAACCGGGTCAGCTGCGCCCTGCTCGTGGCGCTGCTCGAACGGGCCGGGCCGGACTCGGCACTCGCGTCGTGGCTGGCGCGCCCCGGTCAGCCCGGCACGCTGCAGGACCGCATGGCCGGCGACGAGCTGCGGGACCGGGTTCGGGCCAAGACCGGATCGCTCAACAACGTGCGATCGCTGTCGGGCTGGTTCACGCCGCGCTCGGGCCAGCCGGTGGCCTTCGCCATGGTGATCAACACCACGGCATCGGGCGCCGACCGCGGCGAGGAGGTGCTCTCGGAACAACTGCTGCGCAGTGAGCTCGGCTTCCCTGAGGTGCCCGGCCTCGGCGACCTCGCGCCACGAGCGCCGAGGCCCGCATGAGCGAGCCGTCCGAGCTGCCCATGTTCCCGCTGGGTTCGGTGCTCCTGCCGGGGATGCTGTTGCCGCTGCACATCTTCGAGGCCCGCTACCAGCAGATGATGTCGGACCTGGTGGCCGCCGACGGCGGCTCGTTCGGCGTGACGTTGATCGAGCGCGGCCACGAGGTGGGCGGGGGCGACATCCGGGCGATGATCGGATGTCGGGCGCAGGTGCTGGAGTGCGTCCAGGGCCCGGACGGCCGGTGGGGCGTCCTGGCCGTCGGCACCGAGCGGATCCGGATCCACGAGTGGCTGCCCGACGAGCCGTACCCGCGCGCGCTCGTCGTCGCCGAGCCCGACTCCGGCGTCGGCCTGTCCGGAGACGAGTCCACCCGGCTCGAGCAGCTCGAGCGTCGCGTTCGTCGCTGTGGGGCACTCGCGAGCGAGCTCGGACTGGCGGCACCGGCCGAGGTCGAACTGAGCCGCGACCCCGAGCAGTGGACCTTCCAGCTGGCGGTGCTCGCCCCGCTGGGCTCGCTCGACCGGCAACGCATCCTGGCCGCGGGGTCCGCCCGGCTGCGCCTGGAACTGCTCGAGGACCTGGTCGCCGAGCAGGAGGTGTTGCTCGAGGGACGACTGCGTCTGGGCGGCCCGGACGACGAGCCACCGGCGTGAGCGTCACGCTGCGACGCAGGCGTCGGGTGCTACAACAGTGGGACGTCGAGGAGGTGACGGAGTGAGCGACAGCCCCCGGACACGACCGTGGTCGACCCCGGTGAAGAAGGGCCCGATGGCCGAGGCGACCGAGTTCAAGGAACTCGTCGTCGCCTATGCCAAGCAGGAGACCGTCGACCCGCTGCGCAATCTCGGTGCCGACCTGGGGTTCGGCATCGCGGGAGCCATCTGCATCGCCACCGGCGTGCTGTTCGCGCTGCTGGCACTTCTGCGTGGTCTGCAGGAGCTCGCCATCTTCAACGACCCGGCCCAGTTCGAGGGCGGTCGCTTCTCGTGGGCGCCGTATGCCATCGTGGCGATCGTCGGCATCGTGATCGCAGGGTTGTTCCTGCGGTCGTTGATCAAGCTGACGCAGCGTCCCCGTCGGACTGCATGAGCGAGGAGCACCCATGACCCAGGCAGCGTCCAACCACCAGATCAGCCGTGACGATCTCAAGACGAAGCTCACCGACATCCAGGGTGAGGCGCAGGAGCAGGTCGACGGTGTGAAGAACCAGCTGCTCACCGCCGGGATCCTGATCGGACTCCTGATCCTGATCGCCGCGTTCCTGTTGGGCCGTCGAGGCGGCAAGCGCTCATCGGCGGTCATCGAGGTCCGTCGGGCCTGATGCTCGAGCAGTTGATCCACAACCTGCTGGGTCGCGTCTTCGGCGACGGCCTCGGCGGTGAGCTCGCGTCGCGCGGCACCACCTTCCTCGCCGACGAGCTGCGCCGCTCGGTGTCCCGTGAGAGCGAGGGACTGACCTCGGTCCGGCTCCGACCGGGGGAGAGCTACCTCGTCGTGGCCCGCCCGAAGGCCACCCGTCGTGAGCGGAAGCTGGCGGCGACGCAGAGGAGTCTCGCCGAGCGCGATGCGCGGCTGAGTCGACCGACGAGGTCCCAGCTGCGTTCGGCCCGGGATCTGCGCAAGGTGCAGCGGCGCCTGCGGCGGGCCCGGCCGGGCTCGCGTCGCGCCCGCCGACTCGAGTCCCTCGAGGCGAAGCGGGGAGCCCGGTTCGACGACGTCATCCGCCCGACCCGACGGCAGGTCGAGGTGCGGCGCCAGCTCCAGTCGGTCACGTCCCAGCTCGACACGTCACGTGCCGAGCGCTTCGATGCCGCGGCGGCGTCTCGGCGGCCCCTCCGCCCCGGTCGTCGTGGCCGTGTGTTCGGCTGAGCCCCGGAGTGCGACAATGGCGGCGTGATCGTCCGCCTGAGGAACCCTGAGCGTCAGATCGAGGCACCCGGCCCGGCGCTCGTGTCCGTCGTGCTCGAGCGTCTGGGGATCGACCGTGAGGGCGTGCTGGTCATCCGCAACGGCACGATCGTGCCCGGTGACACGCGCCTCGAGGACGACGACGAGATCGAGATCCGCCCGGTCATCTCCGGCGGCGCGGGCTGATCGTGGCGTTCACGTGAAGTGCACCGTGTGTCGAGAGCCGGCACTGATCGACCTGCGGCGCCACAACGCGGCGTTCTGTGGCGAGCACCACTCACGCTTCTGTCGCGACCAGGTCCAGCGGGCGATCGACGACTTCGACATGTTCGCACCCGACGCGCGGGTGCTCGTCGCCGTGTCAGGTGGCAAGGACTCGCTCGCACTCTGGCACCTGTTGAAGGCGCTGGGCTACGACGCCCATGGTCTGTACCTCGGGCTCGGGATCGGGGAGTACAGCGACGCCTCACGTGATCACGTGCTCGCGTTCACCGACGCGCACGACGTGCCGCTCGTCGAGATCGACCTGCTCGACACGTTCGGGTACGACATTCCCACGGGGGCACAGGCGTCACGACGGACGCCGTGTTCGGCGTGTGGCCTGTCGAAACGCCACCTGTTCGACAGCGCCGCGCTCGACGGTGGGTTCGATGTGCTGGCAACCGGCCACAACCTCGACGACGAGGCGGCGGTCCTGTTCGGCAACGTGCTCCACTGGCAGACCGAGTACCTCGCCCGGCAGCAGCCGGTGCTGCCGGCAGGGGCCGGGTTCCCACGGAAGGTGAAGCCCCTCGTCCGACTCTCGGAGCGGGAGATGGCGGCCTACTGCATCATCAACGGCATCGACTACCAGGTCGACGAGTGCCCGATGTCGGCCGGAAACCGCCATCTGGCCTACAAGGAGGCCCTCAACGGCATCGAGTCCCGGTCACCGGGCTCGAAGGCCGACTTCTACTTCGGCTTCCTCCGCTCCGCGGCCGACGTGTTCCAGACCGCCACCGACGACGGGAGCGAGCCGGTGCCGTGCGAGACCTGCGGGGCGCCGTGCTCCGGCGGTCGCTGCGCCTTCTGCCGCCTCGTCGAACGGGCCGGCGGTGAACCCACGATGGTGCGCGTCGACGCGCCGACGAGACGATCCGACCAAGGTGGACCCACGTGAGCGAAGCATCGACCCTGCGAGCCGGCGATCTCGTCCAGTTCATCGACGGGAAGGGACGCCGGTACCAGGCGACGCTGACGTCGGGGAAGCAGTTCCACTCCCATTCGGGGTTCATCGAGCACGACGACGTGATCGGCCTCGACGAGGGGTCGACGTGCAAGACGACGCGAGCTCAGCCGTTCGTGGTGGTCCGGCCGACGCTCGCGGACTTCATCTTCAAGATGCCGCGCGGTGCGCAGGTGATCTATCCGAAGGACCTGGGGCCGATCCTGATGCTCGCCGACATCCACCCGGGCGTGCGCGTGCTCGAGAGCGGCGTCGGTTCGGGCGCGCTGTCGATGGCGATGCTGCGCAGCGGTGCCGACATCGTGGGCTACGAGCTCCGTGAGGACTTCGCCGAGCGCGCCGCGCTGAATGTCGAACGCTTCCTCGGCCCGCTCGACGAGTCCCGGTACCGGATCGAACTGCGCAACTGCTACGACGGGATCGACGAGACCGACCTCGACCGGGTCGTGCTCGACCTGCCCGAGCCCTGGCAGGTGGTTCCGCACGCGGCGACGTCACTGCGTCCCGGCGGCATCTTCCTGGCGTACACGCCGAGCATCGTGCAGGTCTCGCAGCTCCGGGAGGCGCTTGCCGCCGGGCCGTTCTTCGGGGCCGAGACCATCGAGGTGCTCCACCGAGGCTGGTACGTCGAGGGACAGGCAGTCCGCCCCGATCACCGGATGGTGGCCCACACGGGGTTCCTGACCGCGGCGCGCCTGCGAGCGCCCCAGCCGTGAATCCACTCGACGTCGTCATCGCCGTGGCGGCGGTGTTGGCGCTCGTCGCGGGGTGGCGCATGGGGTTCCTGACACGAGCCTTCGGGTGGGCGGGCGCGGCCGGTGGGTTCGTGCTGGCGATCGTCCTCGTTCCCCGGCTGATCGACTGGATCGACGCGGACTCGCGTGCCGTCGTGGTGCTCGTCGGTGTCCTGGCGTCGATCTTCGTGGTCTCCG
>CAJBIS010000301.1 GCA_903953195.1 uncultured Actinomycetes bacterium | reverse complement strand
CCCTGGCGCCGGACCGCCTCGACCTGGTGCAGCGGGTGGTCGCGGCCTCCCAGGCGTTCGGGTGTCGTGACGAGGGATCCGTGCAGTTGGCGAACGGTTCCGCCGTCGGTGGCGCCCGGGCGGTGCTGATCGGCGACGATGCGATCGACGCGGCGTCGGCACCCGAGGCCGAGGTCGCCGCCGCGCTCCGACGGTCGGGCGTGAGCTCATCGCGCTACGTCGTGGCCCACCTGCGTGACGCGTCATACGTCGGCGACGTCGACCTGGCCCACCTCGTGCGCGCCGTCGACGAGTACGCCGTGTCGATCGATGCCGAGGTGGTCTGTCTGGCCATCAACGACAATGCACCCAGTGAGGCGTCGCTGTTCGCTGCCGTCGTCGACGGTGCGGTGGCGGCACCGTGGCGCCTGCTCGATGTCGCCGGGCGCAGCGACCTCGCGGTCGGGGTGCTCAGGGGCGCGCACGCGACGGTCAGCCACTCGTATCACGTGGCGCTGTGGTCCCTGGCGAACGGCACCCCGGCACTGCTGGTTGCCGGAAGTGAGTACTACGAACGCAAGGCGACCGGCCTGGCTGATCTGCTCGGCATCGGGGGTGGCGTCGATCTCGCCCCCGACGCGACCGCCTCAGAGGTCGGCGAACAGCTGCGGCAGGTGGAGCAGTCGATCGACGCTCGTGTCGTCGACGGCGTCCGGGCGCTCGTCGACGGGTGGGTGGAGTCGGTGGTTCCGGCCCGGGTGACTCAGTAGCCGACGACCGACGACGCGGTCGCCATCGACGACACGATCGCGAAACTGAAGATGAAGACAGCGGTGGCGATCGTCGCTCCGATGCACAACTTCACCATGACAACTCCTGACGGGGGATCGGTGGGTTCCCCGTTGTCATCGGCACGTTGTCGGCTCGCGCTGATGGGCAAAATCACCCCGTGGTCAGTGCCCGCCCGGCCGGACGGCGCGACACCGCCGGGTCAGCGGCCGCAGCGGTTCGGTGATGCCCCGTCGAGCCAGCGGTACAGGTCCTGGTTCCTGTGCCGCGGGTAGCCGTCGAGGCCGTCGTACCGGGCGATCGCCAAGCCCTCGGCCACGAGTGCCGTGCCGACGTCGCGCTCGTCGACGATCACGTAGCCGATCTCCCGGCCGTAGCGATCGCGCTCGTCGCCCCCGCCGTTGACCACCAGCACGTTGCGGCCGTCGACCAGTTGTCGAACACGGTTGGTGGCCTCGGCGTACCCGCACTGGCCGCGTTCCGGGGTGTCGATGCCCTGCAGGCGGACCCGCACACCGTCGACGTCGACGGTGTCGCCATCGACGACGTTGGTCACGACGCCTGCACGACAACCGCCCGCGACGACGAGCACGACGATCAGGGCGGCCCACGCCCCGGGTTTCCTCACGTCCCCAGTATGCCCCGCGCGGCTCGCCGGTCGGGCCGTCGGTTCCCGTGCTCCGAGCCGGTCCCGATCTCTGGGCGCTCAGTTACCGAGGCCCACGATGCGGGCGACGAGCACGACGAGGATCAACAGCGACATCGACGTCTGCAGCATCATCATCACCTTCGCGATCCGTGAGTGCACGGTCTCGACAGTCGGCCCGAAGGTGGCGTTCGTGTTGAACGACAGGAAGATGTACTCGATCCACCCGGGGACACGGTCGGGCCGTTTCGGGTCCTCGGGGAACTCGAAGGCGCCGTGCTCCAGTTCGGTGTCGAGCAGGCGATACCAGACGGCGAACACGAGCACGGTGTTCGCGTAGACGAGGGCGACGTCCCACATCAGGTGGAGCTGTTCGGCGGGTTCGAACTGGGCGGTGGCGATCATCGTCACGACGTTGAGCATCAGGTTCGCCGTGGCCAGCACCAGGTAGGCGATCAGGATGCGGTTCATCCAGGTGGGTCGCAGGCGGGCGAGCGCGGCGACCACCACAGCGACCGCCACCACGATGAACGCAATCCCGGTGAGGCGTTCGAGGAGATCGATCGCGTGCTGTCTCGCCGGGTCGTCCGCCACCACGGTCAGCGTCACGCGACGTGAGAGCAGTTGGTCGACGATCTGAATGGCGAGGAACAACCCCATCGTCGACCACACCGGCAGGAGCCGGCGGTCGACGTCGGTTCGAAGGTCGCCGACCCGGTCGCTCACGGCGTCACGATCGCAACGGCGACTGCCGCGTCATCCATCGACTCGCCGATCAGGATGCTGCGCTCCGCTCGGTGTCGTCGGCGCAGTCGTCGGGACGGTTGCTGGCGCGGTCGTCGGGACGGTTTCCGACGCGGTCGTCGGCGGGGGTGCTGGCGCGTTCCTCAGGACGGCTGCTGGCGCGGTCGGTCCGACGTCGGCGCCGATCCAGCGTGCGCTCGATGCGGGCCCGGTTGTAGCGCTGGATGCACACGAAGGGCATGTGGCCGACCCACCCGAAGCACACCATCACCACGCCGAGGGGCCACGGGCACCAGAGCAGGAAGATCGGCCCGGATGCCGCGTTCATCCAGTGCACGAGTTCGGCCCGTCGTGTCTCGGCGGCGAACCGGTCGAGGAACTCATCGGAGCGCTCCGTGATGGCCCGCTTGGAGAATCCTCCCGGGAAGAAGTCGCCCTTCTCGGGGAGCTTGTCCTTCCACGAGCGGATCCGGAGCCGGCGCTCGTAGAAGCGCCCGTCGTCCTCGAAGGCCCGGGGACGCGTGAGCCAGTTGTCGCGGCTCAGCCACGGCACCGGAAGACGGTGGACGAAGATGCCGGTGCCCAGACCGAGCCCGATCCACGCCAGGACGGATGCGGCGAGCGCCTGCTCGAACGGCAGGTCGATCAACATGAGGACGGCCGCACCTCAGCTCCGTGCCGGGCCGAGCGAGATCTGTCGGTCTCGCCACTGCACCGAGCGGCGGACGTGGGTGCGCCACAGCGAGCGCACGAAGATCCCGCAGAACACGACGAACAGTGCGGGATAGCAGAGCGCAGTGAGGACGCCGAACCTGCCGACGAGCCGGAACAACACCACGAGCTGGACCACGAAGAGAGCGTAGATCCCGCCGGCGATGGCGAGCGGGACGTTGCCACGGGCCGCGTCGACGAGCGTGATCGACGAACTCCCCAGGCTCGTGATCCAGAGGAACACGGCGGCGAGTCGGGCCGGTCCCGTGGACGAGGCGCCCGACGCGAAGTTCTTCGTCCAGCCCTCGGCGAGCTGGCGAATGCCGGCGGGGTACATGCGGAACCGGATGCTCCGGCCGCCGAGCATCACGTGGACGGGCAGTCGGGTGATCCGGTAGCGGCGGGCGAGCGCCAGGTCCTCGACCACCTCGGCGCGCACCGACTCGTGTCCGCCCGCGGTGCGGTAGTCGGCGAGTGTCGTGGCCAGCACCGGGCCGAACGCCCCGCTGGGTCCACCACGCGCGCCGGCCCCGGCGCCCATGACCGCGATGGTGTTGAACAGGGCGGAGCACTGCTCGTAGGCACGCTCCGTGCGGTGCCACGGCTGGACCGAGACGAGGCCACCGCGCTCGGCGACCTGGCACAGCAGGCGGTCCATGGACCCGGCGGTGACGCGGACATCGGCGTCGAGGAAGACGATCGCATCACCGGTGGCGGCGGCAGCTCCGGTGTGGCACGCCCAACTCTTACCGGTCCATCCGTCGGGGAGCGGCGGTGCCTCGATCACCTCGACGAAGTCGAACGCCGCAGCGAGTTCACCGGTGCCGTCGGTCGAGTGGTCGTCCACCACGACCACCCGAGCGCCGATCGGACGGTGCTCGTCGAGGTCGGCGAGCAGGTTGGGCAGGCTCAGTGCCTCGTTCCGGGCCGGGATCACGATGGTGACGCCCAGTTCGGACGGTTGGTCGGAGACCTCGCTCAGAAAGCGAACCCGACCGAAGGCCCACCATCCGAGGAGCCAACCGGATGCGCAGATTGCGATGGTGACGGACATTCCGCCTCGCTCCTCAGGTCACAGCCGCGGGTGTCCCGGTCCGACGGTGGTGCCGATCGCGGTGGCTGCGCTCAGTCTCTCCCAACCTGTGCTCGAGCACAGTGATTCCCGGACCGAATGCCACGGATCACCACGCTGGGTGTTCTAGCGTGCACTCGTGGTGAACGACGGGGGTCGCGCTCACTGCGGGCCTGCCGGATCCGCTCCGAACCGCCGACGCGTGGTCGTTCTGGACCGCGGGCTGGGGGACGGTGCCCGGCTGCTCCGCCACCTCGAACCGTCGGATCAGCTCGAGGCCGTCGGGGTCACCGCCGCACAACTCCAGTCGCGGACTCTGCCGTGGCCCGACGCCTGCATCGACGACGTCGTGGCGGTGCTCCTGATGGTGCAGCAGCACCCGCACACCGTGGCCGCGCTCGAGCGGATCGTCGGGCTGCTCGGCGGTGTACCGCTCGTGGTCGTGGCGGACGGCGACGCCGACTTCCACATGGAGATCCTGACCGCCGGCGTGTCCGAGGTGGTCGACCGCTCCGACCTCGACGGCGCCGCCGTCGAACGTGCCGTCGCATCGGCATGGGCGCGGCGGCGGAGCTCGGGTCCCGACGCTCCACACCCGTCGATCGACGCACTCACCGGACTCGTCAACCGGGTCGGGCTCCAGGTCGATCTGCCGATGCGACTCGCAGCAGCTGCGGAACGACACGAGTCGGTCGTCGTGATGTACGCCGATCTCGACCGGTTCAAGTCGGTGAACGACAGCTTCGGTCACGCCGCCGGTGACGCGGTGATCGTGGAGGCCGCGGACCGGCTGCAGCGTTCGGTGCGGTCGTCGGACCTGGTCGTGCGGCTCGGCGGCGACGAGTTCGTGATCGTGCTCGACGGCCCACGGGTGCACGCCGTCGCGGAGCAGGTGTCGCACCGGATCCTGCGTGCGTTCAGCGGCCCGATCGAGCTGGCCGACCACGACGTCGTCGTCGGAATCAGTCTGGGGATGGCGACGTCCGTCCCGGGCGACACGCCCGCCGGCATCGTGGCGCGTGCCGATCGGGCGCTCTATCTGGCCAAGCGGCGAGGGCGCGGCCGAATCGCGCACTACGACGACGATCTCGAGCGTTCGGTCGAGCAGTTGCAGAGCGCCGCGACACTGTTGCGTCAGGCGCTGGAACGCGATCGGCTCGGCCTCGCCGTGCAGCCCGTCGTGGACGGTGCGGCCGGGTCGCTCATCGGGCACTCGTACCGCGCCACGTGGGGCGTGATCGCGTCCGCTGACCTGACCGCCGCGGGCGTGGCACCGGCGGGTGAGGCACCGGACGGTCCGCCGTCGGCCAGACGGTCGTCGGGCGATGGGCGACGGCCGGTCGTCTCGCCGGAACACGTCGCGTCGCAGGCCGGGCTCGCCGCGGATCTGCTGCGGTGGACGGCGATGCAGCTCCTCGCCGATCATGCTCGGCCCGAGCCGGTGAACGGGCCGGCGCGATCGTTCCTGCACCTCCCCGGATCGGTGGTGCTGACGTCACCGTTGCGTGTCCTGGGTCCACTGTTCGATCGGTTCGGCGGTGATCCCGGGCGGGTGGTCGCACTCGTCGATGAGGAGTGTCTGACGCGGCACGACGATCCGCCGGGACTCGCCGAGTTGATGCGCGCGGGGTTCCGCATCGGCGTGCGGCGGTTCGGTTCCGCGCACGGCGCGCTCAACCTGCTGGAGCGGTTCCCGTTCGACACGGTGTGGGTCGACTCCCACGTGATCGACGGCATCGCCGGTGACGCCACCCGGCGGGCCAAGCTGCGGGCCGTCACGGCGATGACGCGGGCGCTCGGACAGCGGGTGGTCGTCGACGAACCGTTCCGAGCCGTCGACGACGATGCGCTCCGGTCGTTCGGCGACGTGGCCGTGGCGCGACGATCCCTCGACCTGGGTCGCTACGAGTCCGCGCTGGTGCGCCCGATGGGCGCGGACGGGGCTACCTTGCGCACCTGAGACGCCGGCGCGGCCGGCCCGACCGCGCGGAGTTGGTGTGTTGCGATTCACCGAGGAACACGAGATCTTCCGACAGACCGTTCGTGATCTGGTCCAGAAGGAGATCGATCCGTACGCGGACGCCTGGGAGGCGGCCGGCGAGTTCCCGGCGCACGACCTGTTCCGACGGTTCGGCGAACTCGGTCTCCTCGGGCTCGAGTACGACCCGGTGGACGGGGGCGGGGGAGCCGATCACGTCTTCACGATGATCCTCGGCGAGGAGGTCGGCCGGTGCGCCTCGCTGGGTGTGGCCATGGCTCTCGCGGTGCAGACGGACATGGCGACCCCGTCGCTGGCCCGGTACGGCACGCCCGAGCTGCGCGAGCAGTACCTGCGCCCGGCGATCAGCGGCGAGATGGTGACGTCGATCGCCGTCTCGGAGCCCGACGCCGGATCCGACGTGGCCGCGCTCCGCACCCGCGCCGAGCGAGACGGTGACGAGTGGGTGATCAACGGCACCAAGATGTGGATCACGAACGGCACCCAGTCCGACTGGTTGTGTCTGTTGTGCCGGACCTCCGACGCCGGCGGCTACCGCGGGATGTCGCAGATCATCGTCCCGACCGACGCCGACGGATTCGAGGTGAGCCGCAAGCTCGACAAGCTCGGCATGCGTGCATCGGACACGGCGGAGCTCGTGTTCACCGACGTGCGGGTGCCCGTCGCCAACACCATCGGGGTCGAGGGGGCCGGCTTCCAGCAGCAGATGGCGCAGTTCCAGAACGAGCGCATGAT
>CAJBIS010000300.1 GCA_903953195.1 uncultured Actinomycetes bacterium | reverse complement strand
GATCGCGATCACCACGAGCAACTCCACGAGCGTGAAGCCGCGGCGCGAGCGACCCAGGCAATGGAACACGCGAGTTTTTGAAGGCGTCGGCATGGTACTCATCCTCGATAAAGCCTTGACAGAAATGTCTCGTCCTTGGGAACGTCCGCCCGACTTGAAAATCCCCGCCGCCGGCCGCCTTACGGCAGCGACTTGACTTCGGCCGAGGCCCTTTGCCCCAGCAGCCGGTAGGTCGTCAGGTCGATCCCCTCGTCGAGAAAGCGAACCGATCCATCGACCATCGCGAACATGGCGCCACCGGGGTGCGGGCTGCCAAATGCCCCGTTCGCCCCACCGTTCGCCGCCGGCAAGCACACCCCCGCTCCCCAGGGTGTGTTGATCGGGTTGTCGGTGCTTCGCATGGAATCTTGAAAGCGGATGGCGAACCAAAAGCGATTGGCAGGTTGGGTGCAGTCGAGCACTTCGCCCACCAGCAGGGTCTTCGTCGTGCCGTCGATGACCTCCCTCCGCTTTATCTTCTTGGAATAGAGAGCCATGCCCGTGTTGAGATTTTTTCCCATGCAGCCGGTGCCGAAGGTGGGGCCGTGGTGGCCCTGGCTCATCGCGTAACTTCCGAAGCCCACTCCGGGCTTGCCGTCGGTCACCGTCCCGGAAGTCGGCTTGGTGGACGACGGGCAGCGAAATGCGCCGGGCGTCTCGTTGAAGGGGAGCGGGGAGAGCTTGTGCGGAACGTTGCCCTTGACGGGCTCTGCTTTCGCAGCCTGGACGTACGTGTCGTAGAGAGCCTTCTGCTCGATATAGGGCAGGATGTGGACGAACGAACTCGTGTTCTCACCCATGGCCGGCTGCGCCGGACATCCGCCGTCGCTGCCCTCTCTTCCTGCCGGGTAGGCCTTCTGCGACGACTCGTGCAACTCGAATCCGAGTGCCGTTTGCTTGAGGTTGTTGGAGCAGGCCGACCGCCGGGCGGCCTCGCGGGCCGTCTGCACCGCCGGCAGCAGCAGGCCGATGAGCGTGGCGATGATCGCGATCACCACGAGCAACTCCACGAGCGTAAAGCCGCGACGCAGACGACGTGCGATTCCAGGCTCGCACCAGTTGAAGAATATCGACACGGTGACGCTCCTTTTTTCAGGCAATAGGCTCAGGTGGTGAGTGACATCGACCATGGGTTAGCCCGCCTCCTGCATGCGGCGCTCTGCCTCCGTGGCCGTCGGGACGGGAGTCAGCCTGCCCTCCAGGTGAAGTTCGAGATCCGAGGTCGGGCCCTTGACTTCGACCTTTAACCCCGACGTGGCGTCGTCGCCATATCGTTCGGGGGCGATCCACACCAGCCGATTGCCGACCGTCGTATTGACGATGACGGCCGCAGGATGGCTGCCCTCGACGCAGCCGTCGTCGGTCTTGTAGGTCGTGAGCGTGAATCGTCCATCGGCAGGATCGATCCGGCCGGTGGACGCTCGGGATCCGGCGGGCACCACGCGAACGAAGCCGACGTGGCCGGTCAGCGGCTTGCCGTTCATCAGCACCCGCCCCGAGGCCGGCACGATCCGAGGTCCGCTGTCGCAGCCGGCGAGCAGTAGAATCCCCGCCCCCATGACCGCGGCGACTGGCCAACTGCCGAGAATCCGCTGAGGAAATGAGGAGGTTCGGGCCATGTTTTCAAATGTTCCGTGCCGGTGTTTCGAATCAGGAGCGGTCACCCCCACCCACTCTTGAAACATACGCAGCCCAGACCCCCGGCCGCATCGTACGAAAGGGCAGAAAAATCGCTTTTTTTCCAGGCCTTTTTGCCCCAGCCCCCGGTTCTCCCCCGGCGAGCCAGATCGGCCCGAGAGCCCATCTCGGGCGCAACCCCGCGCCTTACGGCGTTGGGCTTGGACGGTGGGCCGGCCCCATGGCCGCCGGATCGATCTTCAGGAGCCCGAGATCAAAACCCCGGGCCACGGCGCCGGCTCGGTCGGAGGCATTGAGCTTGGTGAGGATCGCCGTGACGTGCGACTTCACGGTTCGCTCGGCGATTCCCAGCCTGTGGCCGATCTCGAGGTTCGTGTTGCCCAGCCGCATCAGCCGGAGAACTTCCAGTTCACGCAGCGAGAGCAATCCAGGCTGCGGAGGCGACGATGCCGGCCGCACGCCGATCTGGATCGACTTATGCCCGGCATGCACCTTTCGAATCACCGACACGATCTCGTCGTGCGCCACTCGCTTCGTCAGGTAGGCGCTGGCTCCGGCATCGATCGAGCGGGCGGCGTCGGCGGCCGACTCCGACGAGGTCAGCATCAGGATCCTCACGTCGGGAGCGAGCCGCCGGATCCGCTTCGACGTCTCCACGCCGTCCATCCCCGTCATGCTGATGTCGATGATCGCCACGTGAGGCTGGCACCGGGGCACGAGTTTGACGCCGGCTTCGCCGTTGTCGGCCTCGCCCACCACCACGAGATCCCGTTCGAGCGCGAGCAAATTGGCCAGTCCGGCCCGCAGCACGGCATGGTCGTCGATCAGGAGGATGCGAATGCGGTCGGCGACCATCGATGGCCTTGGGGCAGGCGGAGCAACGGATGAAACCCGATAATTCGACCGCCAAAGGCCATTTCGGTCATGGTACGAACGGGCGGCGCTCATTCGTACATGCCAGCCGCCACGGCGGGCATCGCCTCCACGGGGGGCACCCCGGCCCGCACGCTCGTTCCGCGTCCAGAGGCGGAGTCAATCTCGAAGGTGCCGCCGAGCCGCTCCACCCGCTCCCGCATGCCGGCGACACCGAAGTGACCG
>CAJBIS010000299.1 GCA_903953195.1 uncultured Actinomycetes bacterium | reverse complement strand
CTCGATGGCCGGCTGGCGAGTGGCGTTCATGGTCGGCAACCGCGAGGTGATCGCGGCGCTCGCCAAGATGAAGAGCTACCTCGACTACGGAACGTTCCAACCCATCCAGATCGCCGCGACGGTCACGCTGAACGAGGAGCGGGAGTTCCCGGTCGAGGTCAACGCGATCTACCAGGGTCGCCGTGACGCGCTGTGCTCCGGTCTCGAACGCATCGGCTGGGAGATGACGCCGCCGATGGGCACCATGTTCGCGTGGGCGCCGATCCCCGAGCCGTACCGTGAGATGGGGTCCGTCGAGTTCTGCTCGTTCCTGGTCAAGGAGGCCGGCGTGGCGCTGTCGCCCGGCGTGGGGTTCGGCCCCGGCGGCGAGGGCAACGTGCGGTTCGCCCTCATCGAGAACGAACAGCGCATCAGTCAGGCCGTCCGGAACCTCAAGCGGGCGCTGCCGAAACTCGGCTGATCACCGAGTCCCGGCGTCACGCCGCCGACATCCTCCGGACACAGATCGCCGATAGGTTCCCCCCACGTGGCCACGTTCGTGCTCAGAGTCTGGCTGCCCGACCGTCCGGGCGCCCTCGGTGCCGTTGCGACGCGCGTGGGTGCGGTCCGCGGTGACGTGATCGGGATCGACATCATCGAACGTGGCGCCGGGAGTGCCGTCGACGAACTCGTCGTCGACATCCCCGAGCCGGAACTGCTCGAGTTGTTGCTCGACGAGATCGGTCAGGTCGAGGGGGTCGCCGTCGAGGACGTCCGCCCGCTCGACGGCCCACCCGAGGATCCGGCGGTCGCAGCCCTCGAGGTGGCCGTCGCACTCGACGCCGCCGACCCGCTCGAGGCGCTGGTGTCGGGGACCGTCCGTCTGCTGCGCGCCGACTGGTCGGCCGTGGTCGAACCGGCAGCGGGTGCGGTGCTGGCCGCGACCGGCCAGGACCTTCCGTCGGACGCGTGGTTGTCGGCGTTCGTCGGCGGCGCGCTCGCCAGCGGCGGCGCGTCGGAACTCCCCGAACTCGCCGTTGCCGCGCTGGCGTCGGGTCGCGGCGTGCTGGTCGCGTCGCGTTCGCACCTGCCGCTGCGTGGCCGTGAACGCGACGTGCTGGCGGGGCTCGCCCGCCTGGTCTGATCCGGCGAACGTGATGGACGCGGGCGGTCAGTCGCGGGCGGTCAGTCGCGGGCCCAGCCGCGGCTGCGGCGCACCGCTTCGCCCCACTGCCGGTAGGTCGCCTCGATCGCCTCGGCGTCGCCGCCGGGCTCGACGGTGACGTCGCTCGTCCACGTGGCCGCCATGTCGTTGGCGTCGGCCCACACGCCGGCGCCCAGCCCGGCCAGGTAGGCGGCACCGAGGGCCGTCGTCTCCTGGATGGCGGATCGCTCGATGGTGACGCCGAGCTGGTCGGCCTGCAGTTGCAGCAGGAGTCGCATCGCGCTGGCACCGCCGTCGACGCGCAACGACCGGAGGGGTTGATCGGACGCCGCCGTCATGGCGTCGACCACGTCGCGCGTCTGCAGCGCCATCGACTCGATGACGGCACGGGCGACGTGCGCCCGGGTCGCGCCGCGGGTGATGCCGACGATCGAGGCCCGGGCTCGCGGGTCCCAGTACGGCGAGCCGAGCCCGGTGAAGGCGGGCACGACGAACACGCCGGCGGTGTCGTCGACGCTCTCGGCCAGCGGGCCGCACTCGGCGGCGTCCTCGATGATCTCGAGGCCGTCCCGCAGCCACTGCACGGCGGAGCCCGTCGAGAAGATGGCGCCCTCGAGTGCGTAGTGGGTGACGGTGTCGGAGCCCGCACCGCCGAGCACGCTCGCGGGGACCTCCCACGCCACCGTCGTGAGCAGTCCCTCGGTCGGTTCGGGGCACTCGGTGCCCACGTTCAACAGGACGAACGAGCCGGTGCCGTAGGTGTTCTTCGCCATGCCCGGCTCGAGGCACGCCTGTCCGAACAGCGATGCCTGCTGGTCGCCGGCGATCCCGGAGATCGGGACCCCCGCAGGCACCGGGAGGCCCGTCGTGGTCCGGCCGAACTCGCCGACCGACGGCCGCACCTCGGCGAGCGCCGAGGCGGGCACGGAGAACAGGTCACAGAGTTCCTCGGACCACTCGCCGCGTCGGATGTCGTAGAGCAACGTGCGGCTGGCGTTCGACGGGTCGGTGACGAACTCGCCACCGGTCAGGTTCCAGACCAGCCAGGAGTCGATCGTGCCGAGTGCCAGATCGGCATCCGCGGTGACGCCGCCGTCGCGGAGCAGCCACTCCATCTTCGAGGCCGAGAAGTACGGGTCGAGCACCAGGCCGGTGAGTTCCCGCACGCGGGGGAGAGCGCCCTGTGCGTCGAGTTCGTCGCAGCGATCGGCGGTGCGTCGGTCCTGCCACACGAGCGCCCGGTGCAGCACCTCGCCGGTGCGCCGGTTCCACGCGACGACGGTCTCGCGCTGGTCGGTGATGCCGATCGCGGCGACGGGCTCGTCGACGAGCTCGACCGTCTCGGCGAGCACGAGCAGCGTCGCATCGAGGATCTCGCCCGGGTCGTGCTCCACCCAGCCCGGCTGCGGGAAGTGCTGCGGGAACTCGCGGTAGGAACGGGCGACCGGGCGGCCCGAGGAGTCGACGGCGAAGGCTCGGACGCCGGTGGTGCCTGCATCGATGGCGATCACGACGGACATGGCTGGACGATACCCTCACCTCCATGCGCATCGGGTTGTTGACGTCCGGCGGTGACTGTCCCGGCCTGAACGCCGTGATCCGGGCCGTCGTCCGCAAGGTGGAACGGGTGCACGGCGGGGCCGTGCTCGGGTTCCGCGACGCGTGGCGCGGCGTGATGGAGGACGACTGGGAGCTGCTCGACGTCGCCCGCTGCCGGGGGATCCTCCCGCGTGGCGGCACGATCCTCGGCACGTCCCGGGTCCAGCCCTACTCGACCGAGGGCGGGGTCGATCTGGTCCGCGCCGCGGTGCAGCGGCACCGACTCGACGGCTTCATCGTGATCGGCGGCGAGGGGTCGCTGGCCGCGGCCGACGACCTGCGCCTCGACGGCGTGCCCTGCATCGGCGTGCCCAAGACGATCGACAACGACGTGGTGGGCACCGAGCTGACGTTCGGCTTCGACACGGCCGTGCACATCTGCTCCGCCGCGATCGACCGGCTGCACACCACGGCCGAGTCGCACGACCGGGTGATGGTCGTCGAGGTGATGGGTCGCCACGTCGGCCACATCGCCCTGCGGTCGGGTCTGGCGGGTGGGGCCACGATGACGCTGATCCCCGAGGTGCCCTTCGACATCGCCGAGGTGTGCGACGCACTCGCCCGTCGGCACGCCGGGTCGAGCTACGCGTCGATCGTCGTCGTCGCCGAGGGCGCGGAGCCCGCGCCCGGCACGCTCGAGGAGATCGACTACGAGGTCGACCGGTTCGGCCACCAGCGGCTCGGCGGCATCTCGCAGGTGCTCGCCGCCGAGATCGAATCACGCACGGGGATCGAGTCGCGGGTCACGATCCTCGGTCACGTGCAGCGCGGCGGCACGCCGACGGCGTTCGACCGGGTGCTGGCCACGCGGTTCGGAGTGGCCGCCGCCGACGCCGCCGCAGCGGGGGAGTGGGGTGTGATGGTCGCACTGCAGTCCGACCGCATCGTCCACGTGCCGCTCGCCGACGTGGCCCACCGCCGCAAGGGTGTCGACCTCGACCTCTACGAGCAGGTGGCCCGGCCGTTCTTCGCATCGTGAGGCGTCAACGACGGACGCAGCGCTGGTCGAGCTGACTGCGGCGTGCGTCGAGCTGCTGCACGGTGGCGGGGCTCAGACGGTTCGCGTCGGCCTCCTGTGCCGTGGGGAGCAGCGACGAGAAGTCGCACGCCGTGACCGTCGTGACGTCGCCGCGCTCGGGTGAGCTGACCCGGATGGGCTGGCCCTCGACGCTGAACTCGACCGACTCGACCCCGGATGCCTCGGTGGCGGTCAGCACCATCTGCGCGATCGCCTGCTGACGCGCCGGGCCGGCGAGGTTCTGGAACTCGGAACTGAGATTGATGTCGAGGACGCCCTGGTCGAGCGACAGCTTGCGCAACTGGGTCCCGGACGGGATCGAGCTGGCCAGGTTGCCGAGCGTCGCGTCGCTGGGTGCGAGCAGTTCGTTGAACACGGTGCCGAGCTCGCGGTCGGGCAGCCGGGCGGAGACGGGAACCACGTCGGAGCCGCTGACGAACCACAACACGGCGGCGGCCCGATCGTTCGCGCTGTCGCCGTCGGCGGGCGCGGTCGTCGTCGTCGACGTGCTGACCGGTAGCGCGCGGGGTTGGTCGTCGGTCCCGATGCCGCAGCCGAACAGCGTCGCCGCGCCGGTCACGGCCAGCAGCGCAGCGAGTGGTCGCATCGGACGGCGCATCACGCGTCCTCGCCCAGGGGTGCGTCCACGCCGAGCTGGATCGTCTGGTGCTCGCCGGTCAGCGTGAGGGCGCTGGCGGCCTCGGGCGTCGCGGCGCTGAGGTCCTCCTCGTCGTCGAACTCCTCGGGCTCGACGAGCGGCAGCTCGACCACGAAGCATGCGCCCTGACCTCCGTCGGAGCGGTCCTCGACCCACACCCGCCCGCCCTGGAGCGCCGCGTGCTCGGCGGCGAGCGCCAGTCCCAGCCCGACGCCGATGTCGGCGCCGCGGCTGCCGCCCTGATCGCCTCGGTTGAACCGGTCGAAGATGCGATCTCGTTCCGACTCGGGCACCCCCGGGCCGGCGTCCTCGACGCCGATGCGGACGGTGAGCTCGTCGAACGGGTTGAAGGGATCGGGGTCGTGTCGCTCGATCGTCACCCCGGTGGCACCATCGGCATAGCGGTCCGCGTTGTGCAGGTAGTTGGCGAGGATGCGCACGAGCCGGCGCTTGTCGCAGGTGATGACGATGTCCTCGAGCTCGGGGTCGACATCGACCGGGACGTCGCCGTAGCCCAGGTTCTGGACGGTGGCGCGCACGACCGGGACCAGCGCGACGTCCTCGGGTTCGAGGCGCACGGCACCGGCGTCGAACCGTGAGATCTCGAGCAGGTCCTCGACCAGCTGTGTGAAGCGGTCGACGTCGGCCGACAGCAGATCGAGCGCGTGCTGGGCCCGTTCCGGCATCTCGTCCCGGTTGTTCTGCATCACGTGCAGGCCGGCATTGAGTGTGGTCAACGGGGAGCGCAGCTCGTGGCTGACGTCACTGGCGAAGCGGGCGTCGCGATCGATGCGGTCCTCGAGCGCGGCGACCATCTCGTTGAAGTTCGCGACCAGCGGCGCCAGATCGCGGTCCTGGGCGTAGTTCCGCTCGTCGATGCGGGTGTCGAGCTGCCCCATGGCGACCGACTCGGCGGCCTCGGAGATGCGGTTGAGCGGTCGGAGGGTGTAGCCGCTGGCCCAGTACCCGAGGACGCCGGCGGCGAACGTCGTCGCGAACGTGGCGACGGCGAGCGTGATGAGCAGGCTCTGCAGCCCGTCGTTGATGTCGTCGAGGCGGTACACCTCGAAGTAACCGGATCGCTCGCCCGAGAGCGGCACGCCGACACCGACGAGCGTCAGGCCGTCCGACTGGAAGCGCATGATCGCCGGGTTGTTCTCCTCGACGACCTGGTCCTTCAGCTGCCGGGGGAGCGTGTCGACGCCGAAGCGCTGATCGAGGCTGACGGCGATCGGCTGACCGTCGCCGTCGGTGAGCACGACCGACGGCTTCCCGGCATCGGCGAGCGAACTCAACACACTCTGCGCCTCGTCGGTCGACGTGCCGAGCGCGCCGTCGACGATCTGCGCGTTGGCGAGCGCCCGTCGGGAGATCGAGTCCTCACGCTGGTTGACGAGCGTCTGCCGCGTGATGGTGATGGTGAGCAGCCCGAGCACCACCGACAGGACGAGCGTGACGAGCACCACGGCGAGCGTGATGCGGGTCCGCAGGCCGGCACGGACGCCCGACCACGCGGGCGGCTCGTCGGACTCGACGACCTCGGTGACGCTCACCGGATCACGTCTGGAGCTTGTAGCCCAGACCCCGGACGGTCACGACGTGGCGCGGATTGGCCGGGTCGGCCTCGACCTTGGTGCGCAGTCGCCGCACGTGGACGTCGACGAGGCGGCTGTCGCCGAAGACGCCGTGGCCCCACACCTTGTCGAGCAGGTCCTCACGCGAGAACACGGTGCCCGGGTGGTTGGCGAGCTCGACGAGCAGTCGGAACTCGGTCTTGGTCAGATGGACCTGTTCCCCGTTGCGGGTGACCACGCCCTCCTGCGGGACGACCTCGAGGTCGCCGAAGCGGAGCCGCGGGTTGCCCGCGACCGCCGGTCGGGCCCGCCGCAGCAGCGCCCGGATCCGCGCCGAGAGCTCCTTGGGGACGAACGGCTTGGTCAGGTAGTCGTCGGCGCCGGCCTCG
>CAJBIS010000298.1 GCA_903953195.1 uncultured Actinomycetes bacterium | reverse complement strand
TCCGGCTCGCCATCCGGTCGTAGGTGCCGAGGTCGTCGTCGAGCTCGGCGAACTCGCGCTGCAACTTCTGGGCGGCCTCGGCGTCGTCCCACAGGTCGGGCCGGCCCAGCTCGGTCTCGAGCTGCGGCCGCCGGGCGCGGAGCTCATCGACACGCAGGTAGCCGGCCGCCTCGCCCAGACGCTCCCGGAGCGCGGCGATCCGCGTCGTGAAGTCCTGCACGTCAGCGCCGCCCGGCGACGAGCGGAGTCCGTGTCACGGTCACTGCCCGTGACACTGTTCCATCGCAGTTCACGGTCACTGCCCGTGACACTGTTTGAACTTCTTGCCGCTGCCGCACGGGCACGGGGCGTTGCGCGGCGTCTTCTCCCAGTCGGTCTTGACCAGCGGCTGCTGCGTCGCATCCTCGGCGGCCGACGCCGCGGCCTGCTCGTGCACCGTCTCGGCGGCCGCGACCGGCGGCACCGCTCCCGCACCCGGTGCGTCGCCGTCGGGCGCGCTGTAGTTCAGCTTGGTGCCCGGAGCGATCGGCATCTGCTGTTGCTCCTCCTGCGGCACCACCTGGACGTGCATCACGTACTGCACGTACTCGCGGTTGATCGTCTCCATGAGTTGCCCGAACATGTCGAAGCCCTCACGCTGCCACTCGGAGAGCGGATCCTTCTGACCGAGCGCCCGCAGGTTGATGCCCTCCTGCAGGTAGTCCATCTCCTTGAGGTGGTCGCGCCAGCGGGCATCGATGATGCGCAGCATCACCTGACGTTCCACTCCGCGCATGATCTCGTCGCCGAGTTCGGCCTCGCGGGCCTCGTAGTGCCGCACGGCATCGGCCATCAACAGGTCGTAGAGCGCGTCGCTCGTGGCGGCCGAGTTGGCCGAGGCGGCCTGGACGGTCACCGGCCAGTAGGTGGCGGCATCTGCGAGCAACGCGTCGATGTCCCACTCCTCGGAGTAGTCCGAGCCGCAGTGTGTCGACAGCAGCGCATCGACCGACTCGGCGAGCGCCTGCAGCGTCTCCTCGCGCAGGTCCGCACCCTCGAGCACCTCGTCGCGGCGCGCGTAGATGACCTTGCGCTGCTCGTTCATGACCTCGTCGTACTTGAGGACGTTCTTGCGGATCTCCGCGTTCCGCGCCTCGACGGTGGTCTGGGCCTTCTCGATGGCGCGGGTGACCATCTTCGCCTCGATGGGCACCTCGTCGTCCCAGCCCTTGCCCATCACCCACTCGATGGCGCCGGTGGCGAAGAACCGCATGAGGTCGTCGTCGAGCGACAGGTAGAAGCGGCTGGTGCCCGGGTCTCCCTGACGGCCGGAACGACCGCGGAGCTGGTTGTCGATGCGGCGACTCTCGTGCCGTTCGGTGCCCAGCACGTAGAGGCCGCCGAGCTCGCGCACCCGCTCCCCCTCGGCCGCGCACTCCGGTTCGAACTTGGCGAGCAGTTCGTCGTGACGGGCGATCGCCTCGTCGGAGCCCTCCTCGAGTCCCTCGGCGCGGACCTCACGTGCCGCCATGCCCTCGGGATTGCCCCCGAGCAGGATGTCGACGCCACGACCCGCCATGTTCGTGGCCACCGTGACCGAACCGATGCGGCCCGCCTGCGCCACGATCTCGGCCTCACGGGTGTGCTGCTTGGCGTTCAGGACCTCGTGGGGTACGCCCCGCTGCTGCAGCG
>CAJBIS010000297.1 GCA_903953195.1 uncultured Actinomycetes bacterium | reverse complement strand
GCCGCCCCGCGGTTCGTGATCGTGTCGCCGATCGCGGTCGAGGCCAGCGGCAGCCCCTACCTGCCCGACGCCGACGCCCAGAATGGTTCGCTCGCCCGCTACCGCGACGCCGCGAAGGCCGTCGCCGAGAAGCGGGGCCTCGCCTTCGTCGACCTCTTCGACGCCACCCGGAAGGAGTTCGCGACGCAGCCGGGCCTCCAGCAAACGATCAACGGCTGCCACGTCAACGAGGCCGGCGACGCCTTCGTCGGCGGCCTGCTCGACCGGTCCCTGTTTGGCGGTCCCGCCTCCAGCCAGCTCTCCGCATCCGCATTTGAAAAGCTCCGCGCCGCAGTCAACGACAAGTCGTGGGTGCACATGCAGGACTACCGGATGGTCAACGGCTGGTATGTGTACGGAGGCCGTCGCACGTTCGACACGGAGACCTTCCCGCGCGAGTACGCGAAGATCCGCGGCATGGCGGCGGTCCGCGACGCCCGCATCTGGAACATCGCCGAGGGCAAGCCCGTCGCCGGCACGCCCGACGACTCCGCCACGGGTGAACTGATCGTTCCGAATACCCGGTTTGGTGTACCCGGGCAGGCCTACAGCGAGAACAAGGAGGGTGGGCCGACGATCCTCCCTCCCGACGACTTGATCAAGACCTGCGCGGTGCCCCCGGGCTTCGAGATGAAGCTGTTCGCCGACGAGACGAAGTTTCCGGAGCTCGCCAAGCCCGTGCAACTGGCCTTCGATTCGAAGGGCCGCCTCTGGGTCTCGACGATGCCGAGCTACCCGCAGTGGCAGCCGGGTGATCCCGCGCCGACCGACAAGCTCGTGATCCTCGAGGACACCAACAAGGACGGCACGGCCGACAAGAGCACGGTGTTCTACGACAAGCTTCACTGCCCGACCGGCTTCCAGTTCTTCGACGGCGGCGTGCTCGTGATGGACCAGCCGCGGATGCTCTGGCTCAAGGACACCGACGGCGACGACAAGGCCGATGTCGTGGTGCATGTGCTCGACGGCTGGGCCACGGAAGACACCCACCACACCGCCGGCGCCTTCGAGGCCAGCCCTGGCGGCCTGCTCCACATGCTCGAGGGCGTGGCGATGAGCACCGCCGTCGAGACGCCGTGGGGCCCATTTCGCAACTACGGTTCGTCCGGGGCCTATGTCCTCGATCCGCGGACGTGGAAGCTCCGCCACTTCAAGACACCCGGTTACGGCAATCCCTGGTGCTATCTCTTCAACGAGTGGGGCCAGGGCATCTGCGGCGACGGCACCGGCGCTGCGCAGCATTGGGACACGCCCCTCTCGGGCGCCCAGTACGGCGGCCGGAAGGGTCTCAATGCCGTGTTCGACACTGAGAATATGCGGCCCGTCGTGGGGAGCGACTACCTCCGCACGCGGCAGTTCCCGGACGACGTGCAGAACCAGTTCATCTACGCGTGCGTGATCAACATGAACGGCATCCCGCGGTGGACGATGTCTGACGACGGTGCCGGCTACAAGGGCGATCGCGTCCGCCACGATCCCAAGGACCCCAAGACCGCCTTCGACCTGCTCAAGAGCACCGACAAGCACTTCCGGCCGGTCGATCCCCAGATCGGCCCCGATGGCGCACTCTGGTTTGGCGACTGGGCGAACCCCCTGATCGGACACATGCAGTACAGCCAGCGCGACCCAAACCGCGACCATGTGAAGGGGCGGATCTATCGGCTCTTCTACACGCAGAAGCCGCTGCTCACCCCCGAGACACAGTTCGGGAAGTCGACCCTTGACGTGCTCAATCAACTCAAGGCCCACGAATGGCGGACGCGATACCGCGCCCGCGCCGACCTCCAGTCGCGTCCGCGGGACGAGGTGCTCGCCGCAGCGCGGCAGTGGCTCGGCACAATCGCCGCCGATCCTGACGCCGACCGCCTGAAGACCGAGGTCCTCTGGCTCCAGCAGAGTTTTCATGCCGTGGATGGAGGCCTTCTCAGCGACCTGCTGCAGGCGAAGACGCCCGACGCCCGGGCCGCGGCCACGCGGGTGCTCGCCGACGAGCGGGACCTGATTCCGGGCGCCATCTCCCTGCTGACGGCCAAGGCCACCGACGCCAATCCACGCGTCCGCTGCGAGGCGGTCCGTGGCCTGAGTTTTGTGCCTAACCTCGACGCCATGAGGGCTGTCATCGCCGCGGCCGAGGTGGAGCCGACCGACCGCTACGTCGACTACACGTGCGATGCGGCGCTGGGGGCGAACATCGGGGTCTGGAGGAGCGAATACGACGCCGGCCGGTTCGTGAAGGATGACTCGCGTGCTGAGAGCATCATCGACAGCGTGCTCGGACTCGAGCGGAAGGCGCAGGAGATCGTGCCCTACCTCGCGATCCTCAATAGCAAGGATCCGCAGCCCGAGGAGGCGCGGAACAAGGCGATGCAGGCCCTCGCCGACGTCAGGGGAGGCGACCGCCAAAACGGCAAGGTGGTGTTCCGCCGCGTCTGCATCGCCTGCCACAAGATCGGCAAAGAGGGATCGGACTTTGGGCCGAACATGGACGACGTCGGCAAGCGGCTCTCGTCGTACAAGCTCGTGGAGTCGATCATCCATCCCAACGCGGAGGTCGCCGAGAAGTATCTCTCCACGTCG
>CAJBIS010000296.1 GCA_903953195.1 uncultured Actinomycetes bacterium | reverse complement strand
CTGACCGATGAGCTCGACACCGTCGCCATCAACAACTTCGACGGCACCCTGCAGGGCTCGTACTCGGCTCACCCGCACACCGACCCCCGCACCGGGCTGACACACGCGGTGACCTACCACTGGACCGAGGAGTGCATCCGCCACGTGGTGCTCGACACCAACGCCCGGGTCATCCGAGAGGAGCCCGTCGCCGTGACCGGCGGGCCGATGGTGCACGACACGGCCATCACGGAGTCCCGGGTGCTGCTGTTCGACCTTCCGGTGGTCTTCGATCTCGACGCCGCGCTGGGTGGCTCGCCGTTCCCGTACCACTGGGTCGACGACCGGTCGGGCCGGGTCGGCCTGCTCGGACTCGACGCCCCCGGCGACAGCGTGACCTGGGTCGAGGTCGACCCCTGCTACGTGTTCCACCCGATGAACGCCCACGACCGGCCCGACGGCGGCGTCGTCGTCGACGTGTGCCGCTGGGACCGCATGTTCGAGCACGACCGCCTGGGACCCAACGAGGGAACGCCCCGGTTGGAACGGTGGGAGATCGACCCGGCCCGGGGACGTGTCGACGTCACCGTGATCGACGACCGGGCCCAGGAGTTCCCGCGGATCGACGAACGGCTCACCGGGACACCACACCGGTTCGGCGTCACCGCCGGGCTCGCGAGCGCCGGCGCCGCACATGCTCCGCTCTTCCACCACGATCTGACCGCCGGCACCACCAGCACCATCGACTTCGGCCCCACCTCGGCGGCGCAGGAGTTCGTGGTCGTCCCCCGTGGCGCATCGACCGCCGAGGACGACGCCTGGCTGGTCGGGCTGGTGACCGATCGAGCCGAGGCCACCACCGACCTGGTGGTGCTCGCCGCCGACGACCCGACCAGTGGCCCGGTCGCACGCGTGCACCTGGGCCGCCGGATCCCCGACGGGTTCCACGGCAACTGGATGCCGACGGCCTGACGAGCCGGTCAGGTCAGGTGTGCGGTCTCGTTGAAGGTCCGCAGCACCCGCCGGCCGCCACCCACACCGATCCGGGTGATCGACGCCGGGTCCACGTGTGTGCTCCACGCGGCGCCATCGCCGATGCCGAGCGCCCAACCGACCGCGGCCTTGAGCGGCGACACGTGCGTCACCAGCACGACCGTGTCACCGGCGAGGGCGTCGCCGCCGATCGCGCCATCGATCGCCTCGTCGACACGCTCCGACCAGTCGACGCAGGCCGCCTCGACGCGCCCCTGCACGTCCGCCAGGCTCTCGGCGCACCCGGGCGGCCGGAACGTGGCGTCGGAACGCCAGGCTGCCCACACATCGGCCGGAACGTCGGCGATGGGCGTGCCGTCGAGGTCGCCGTAGTCGAGCTCGATCAGGCGGTCGTCGATCTGCACGTCGAACCCGAACGCCGCCGCGGTCTGGCGGGTCCGCAGCAGCGGACTCGACACGACCGCGGCGATGGTCCCGCCGGATCGATCGACCTGCGCGTGCACTGCCGCAGCCAGCGCCGCGGCCTGCGCCTCGCCGATCGGATCGAGCGGCACGTCGAGGCGGCCGAGCAACAGTCCGGTCGCGTTCGCCTTCGTTCGGCCGTGGCGGACCACGACGAGTTCGCTCACGCCGACCCGCCCGAGACGAAGGTGCGATCGAGTTGACCGGTGCGCAGGAACCGCTGGCGACGCTCGGCGTCGCCGAGGCCGAAGCGGCGCCACGCCCACACCCCGAGCGCGATGCCGGCGATCTCGAGCACGAGCGACCACCAGCCCCGCGCGAACTCGGGGCCGGCACCGGGCGAGAACGACCGGCTCAGCACCGGCCACCAGAACGTCTCGCTGCGTGTCCAGGCCCCGTCGAGCACCAGGTGGAAGTACATGCCGATCGGCAGCCCCAACCACCGGCGGCGCTGCAGGCGCCTGCCAACGGTGGCCAGCATCACGATCACCAGCACCAGCGTCGGGGCGAGCAGCGAGTGCAGCGCGAACGCTCCGAACGGCGACTCGACAACGGGCAGCACCGCCCCGAACGCGACCAGGCGGTAGTCGATCATCGGGCTCTGGAACACCGCCCACGTGACCACGACGCTGGTCACGGCGAACCAGATGATCACCGGATCAGGATCCGCCCGCACTCGGTGCAGGTGACGACGTCCGACTCGGGCGCACCACGGATCACCTGCGCGTCCGCCGACGGAAGTTCGATGTGACAACCCATGCACCGCCGACCCTCGAGTCGCGCCGCCCCGACCCCACCGAGGCGCGACCTCAGCTCCTCGTAGGTGGCGAGCAGACTCGACTCCACGGCCGCTGCGAGTTCGGCGCGCCGGGCGTCATCGACCTCGAGCTCGGCGTCGACGACGGTGAGCGCAGCGTCACGGCGTTCGGTGGCGTCCGCGAGCGTCGAGGCGATCTCGGTGATCCGCACCTCGATGCCGTCGAGGACGGCCCGATGCGGTTCGATCTGTTCCATCACCTCGATGGCCGCGTCCTCGAGGTTCGACTGACGGGCCTTGAGGCTGCGATGGTCGGCCTGCAGGTCCTCGAGTTCCTTGTGCGCGACGACCGATCCGTCGTAGAGCCTCGCCTCGACACCGGCCGCCTTGGCCTCGATCGTGGCCGCCTCGTCCTCGAGGGAACGTTGCTGCGCGGTGAGCGCATCGACCTCGGCGCGCACCGGTGCCGCCTCGGCCTGTGCGGCCGCGAGCTGGTTCGTCGCCGCATCGACCTCGGCCTGCTCGTCGAGGTGCGCCCGCCGGTGCCGGAGCTGGTCGATCGCCGTGTCCTGGGCCTGCAGTGCCAGCAACTCGGGGAACGTCGTCACGCCCCGAACCTACCGGACCGACTCAGGTGCCGCCGCCTGTGCCGCCACCGGTGCCGCCGCCTGTGCCGCCACCGCCCGAGGTGCCCCCGCCGGTCCCGCCACCACCCGAGGCGCCGCCGCCCGACGTGCTGCCGCTCCCCGTCGAGCCGGAACCCCCGCTCGTCGAGCCCGATGAGCCCGACGACCCTGATGAGCCCGACTGACGGGAACCGCTGGACGTGCCGTTCGACGAGCTAGCAGGGGTCTTCGGAGCGAACCTGGCCCACGGGTCGGGCACCGCGGTGCTCGAGACCGAGGAGGGCGACGGGAAACCGACCACCGGCGCATCATCGGTGTACGGGTACATGAAGGACTGCCACACGCGGGCTGCCGTCACACCACCCTGGACCCGCCCCCCACTCATGTTCGAGTTGGCGGTCGGGTTGCCGATCCACACGGCGGCCGAGATCTGCGGTGTGAACCCCACGAACCAGACGTCGGTGTTCTTCCCGCCCTCGAGCTCGGTCGTGCCGGTCTTGCCGGCGGCGGGCCGGCCCTGCGGCAGGGACCCACCAGCGTAGGTGCCGGCAGTGACCACCTGCTGGAGCGCCGCCGTCGCCTGTCTGGCCACGTTCGACGAGATGACCTGCTCGTTCGGCGGCACGAACTCGAACAGGACCTTGCCGGAACGGTCCTCGACCTTCGTCACGTAGTGCGCCGGATTGTGGCGGCCGTCGTTGGCAATGGTCGCGTAGGCCGACGCCATGTCGGTGGTGCCGACGAGCGCATCACACCCGATCGTGAAACACGCGGCGCGCACGCCGTCCGGATCGAGGCCATCCGGTCGCACCCCGAGCTTGATGGCGGTGTCCCGAACCTTGTCGAACCCAACGGCACCCTGCAGCCGCATGAACGCACAGTTGTTGGACTCGGCGAGCGCCTTACCGAGCAGCACCGGCCCCTTCGTCGGGCAGTCGTCCGGATACGGCCCCGCCTGATCGACGCCCCAGATGCGCTTCATGCCCTCGGGCGCATAATCGCCGCTGACCGGGCTGTTGATGCCGTAGCCGGCCTCGAGGGCGGCAACCAGCGTGAACGGCTTGAAGCTCGACCCGGACGACCGTCCCGGCAGCGGCTCAGCCGTCTCGACCACACCCTTGTTGGGCACCTCGGCCTCGCCGACGACCGCACGGACCGCACCGTTCGAGGGCTCGATGGCGGTCATCGCCACGAACGTCTCGGGGTTCGACGACTTGAGCGGGTTCGCGTCGGCCGCCGCCTCGGCCTGGGCCTGGGCGGTCGGGTTGATCGTCGTCGTGATCCGCAGACCACCGTTGAAGATCAGGTAGCGGCGCAGGTCCTCGGTCGGGGCCAACCACTGGGCATCGAGGAGCTCGTCGCGGATCTGTCGTTCGACGTAGGTGAGCACCTGGGTCTGTTCGCCCCGCTCCTCGCCGAACGTCTCACTGGGCAGCGGCGTGGCATCGATGAACCTCGCCTCGTCGGCGGTGAGCAGTCCCTCGGTCTCCATCCGACCGAGAACCAGGGTCCGCGACCGCTTGGCCACCTCGGGGTACCGGATCGGATCGGCACCGTTCGGATTGCGGATCAGGCCGGCGAGAACCGCGGCCTCGGCGTAGTTGATCTCGGAGGCCGGCTTGTTGAAGTAGCGCTTCGACGCGGCCTGCATGCCGTAGGCCCCACGCCCCAGGTACACGGCGTTGAGGTACTGCTCGAAGATCCGGTCCTTGCACTGCTGCTTGGGGACACCGTCGCACAGCTGATCCTCGAGCTGGATCGCGAGCGACGCCTCCTTGACCTTCCGGGTGATCGACTGCTCACTTCCGACCAGGCTGAGCTTCACGAGCTGCTGGGTGATCGTCGAACCGCCCTGCGAGATCCCACCGGCGTCGCTGTTGGCCCGCAGTGCACGGATGACGGACTTCGCGCTCACCCCGCTGTGCAGGTAGAAGTTCGCGTCCTCCGAGGCGAGCACCGTCTGCTGGAGTTCCTGCGACATCTGGTTGAGCGGCACGACCTCACGGTTCTCGGAGCCGACGAGCTCACCGTACGGGTCACCGTTCTCGGTCACGATCTTCGAGCCCTGCGGCAGCTCGGGAAGCTTCAGCTTCGACAGCGGCTCGAACGATGCCGCCTCCTTCACCTTGCCGAGCTCCGGGAAGAACGCCATGGCGCCGACAGCGAGCGCGACCACACCGAACACCACGATGGCGAGGAAGCGGAGCAGCAGTTGAACGGGTCGGGTCATCGTGGGTCTCGTCGCACAGGACGACCCCACGGTAGCGGTCGCCGACGGACCGCTCATGGCACCCCGGCGACCGCCACACCACCGGGATCCCGCTAGTTTGCGGGGTCCGTCGACCACCGGGAGATCCACCCATGCCGCACGACCGTCGATTCCGGTTCGGGATCCAGCTCAGCCAGCCGCTCGCCGGGTCGACCTGGCAGGACACCGCACGCCGCGTCGAGGAACTCGGCTACTCCACCCTGTTCGTGCCCGACCACTTCGGCGACCAGCTCGCGCCCATCGCCGCGCTGTCGGTGGCGGCCGAGGCGACGACCACGCTGAAGGTCGGCGCGCTCGTCTTCGACAACGACTACCGGCACCCGGTGACGCTGTCCACCGAGATGGCGACACTCGACCTGCTCTCGTCCGGTCGGGTCGAGTTCGGTCTCGGTGCCGGCTGGATGCTCACCGACTACGAGCAGTCCGGCATGACCTACGACTCCCCCGCGGTGCGCGTCGACCGGTTCGAGGAGGGTCTCGCGGTCATCCGCGGACTGTTCGGCCCCGAGCCGGTCACGTTCGCCGGCGACCACTACACGATCACCGGACTGAACGGACTCCCCAAGCCGTCACGCCCCGGCGGACCGCCGATCATCATCGGTGGCGGCGGGAAACGAGTGCTGTCCATCGCGGCGCGCGAGGCCGACATCGTGGGCGTCAATCCGAACCTGCGGAGCGGAGCCATCGGCACCGACACCGTGGCCGACGCGATGGCCGCGGTCGTCGACGAGAAGATCCAGTGGGTGCAGGATGCCGCCGGCGACCGGTTCGATGATCTCGAGCTCAACATGTTGTCGTTCTTCTCGGCGATCACCGACGATCCGACCTCGCTCGCCGAGGGCGTCGGGTCGATGTTCGGCGCGTCGGCCGATGAGGTGCTCGAGACGCCATCGGTCGTCGTCGGCACCCGTGACGGCATCGCGGAACTGCTCGAGGCCCGGCGGGAACGCTGGGGCTTCTCGTACTACGTGTTCCAGGGCGACAGCGCCGAGGCCATGGCCCCCGTCGTCGCCGAACTCACCGGCCACTGAGCCGAGGGGCCGTGTTCCGCCGACGACCGAGGCGCAGAGGCCTGGCGCTCGCCGGCGCGGGATCGATGGCGGGCGTCCACGCCGCCGCCGGCGGCGACGCAGGCCTCCGGGTCGTGGCCGTGGCGTCGGCCACCGGCAGCTCCGCCCGCCACCTCGCCGGTGAACTCGACGCCCGCCGGGTCAGCGCCGCCGACCTGCCCGCCGGAGCGGACGTGCTGGTCGTCGCGACACCGCCGACCGCCCACGTCGACGCCACCCTCGCCGGGCTCGCCTGAGGGACTACTGAGCGCAGAGCGGCGGCGGACCCAGACTGTCCCTGACCACTTGGACCTCGTGCCGGCTTGCGAGGAGGCTTTGTCGTCAACAGCGGGGACGAGACCGTGGCAAGCGACGCCCCCG
>CAJBIS010000295.1 GCA_903953195.1 uncultured Actinomycetes bacterium | reverse complement strand
GCTGGCCAGCCGCGACGGCGACCAGCCGTTCCCGGCCGGACTGCTCGACGTGAAGCGGGCGGTGCGCTGGATCAAGGCGAACGCGACCGCGAACAACTGGGATGCGAACCGCGTCGGGATCGCCGGGTTCTCCATGGGCGGCAACCTCGCCGAGATGGTCGCCGTCACGGCCGACGAGGGTGACCTCGAACCCGTCGACCTGCCGCCGGACCTCGCGGCGGTCGACTCCCGGGTGCTGTTCGCCATCTCGATCTCGGCGGTGAGCGACCTCCAGGCGTTCGAGGACGGCGGCGGAATGGGCGCGGCCGCCGCCATGTACGCCGGATGTGTCGACGGCGACTGCGCCGACGCCTTCGCCGCCGGCTCCGTGGCCGGGCACGTGGACCCCGAGTCGTCGCCGATCCTCGCCATCCACGGCGACCGCGACCCGTGGGGCACCGTCGCGAGCGGCCAGACCGTCGCCGACGCGTACGTCGCCGCCGGCATCGGGCCGAGGTTCGCTCTCGTCGTCATCAACTCCGGCGACGACGACGCCCGCGGCCACGCACCCGACCTGAACCGGGTCAGCGACACCATCACGTCGTTCATCACCGCCCGCTAGCGTTCCCGGCACCGCGGACCAAGGGGATCACGTGACCTACCGAGTCGTGCAGTGGAGTACGGGCAACGTCGGCAGCCACGCCGTCCGACTGATCGCCAACCATCCCGACCTCGAACTCGTCGGACTGTGGGTGCACAGTCCCGACAAGGTGGGTGTCGACGCCGGCGAACTCGTCGGGATCGACCCGGTCGGCGTCGCCGCCACCAACGACGTCGACGAACTGCTCGCACTCCGACCCGACTGCGTGGTCTACACGGCGACCGCGGACCTGCGCCCGGCCGAGGCGATCGCCGACATGGCCCGCATCCTCGACGCCGGCATCAACGTGGTGTCGTCGTCGGTCGTGCCGCTCATCTTCCCCGACCACGTGCCCGGCGACATGCGCCGCCCGCTCGAGGACGCGTGCATCAGCGGCGGCGCCTCGTGCTTCACCTCGGGGATCGACCCCGGATTCGCCAACGACCTGCTGCCGCTCGTGCTCACCGGCACGTGCGAGTACGTCGAGACGGTCCGGGTGATGGAGATCGTCAACTACAACACGTATGCGCAACCCGAGGTGCTGTTCGACACGATGGGCTTCAGCCAGCCGCTCGACGCCACCCCGCTGTTGCTGATCCCGGGCGTGCTGTCGTTCGCGTGGGGCGGTGTGCTCCAGGCGATCGCCGCCGGACTCGGCGCCGAGATCACCGAGATGCGCGAGGTGCACGAGCGCCTGCCCGCCCCCGAGCGGATCGACCTCGGGTTCGGTGTCGTCGAGGCCGGAACCACCGCGGCACTGCGGTTCGAGCTGCAGGGGATCGTCGGCGGCGAACCCCGCATCGTGCTCGAGCACGTGACGCGACTCGACGACGACCTGGCGCCCGACTGGCCGCAGCCCGTCGGCCATTCCGGCTACCGGATCATTGTGACCGGCAACCCGAACTACACCCTCGATCTGCAGATGATGGGCGACGACGGCGACCACAACACCGCAGGCCTGGTCGGCACCGCCGCCCGGATCGTCAACGCCGTCCCCGCCGTGTGCGAGGCCCGACCCGGCCTGCTGTCGGTGCTCGACCTGCCGCTCGTCACCGGACGCGGCCTGATGCGCAGCGAGTGACGCGCCCGCCGGCCGTCAGGGCGTGACGATCGGGAAGAACAGCTCGAACGAGTCGAGCAGGTCCGAGAACTCGGCGAGCACCTCGACGCGGCCGTCGACGCTGGCACCGTCGGCGTCGACGAGCGACTCGAGTCGACCCGCCGACACGGCCGCAACGAGCGCGGCTCGGTTCGTCCGCACCGTCGCCTCGGCACGCTCGTGCCCCCGACCCCGCGTGTGGTGCAACGCGCCGTGCTGCACGCCGACCGCGAACACCCCGGCGTCGTCGCCGTCGACGACCTCGACGGTGAACGCCAGCGACACGCCGGCGGCCCGATCCGCGTTGAGCCGCACGCCCAGGTACTGCAGCATCATCGTGACCGTCATGGCCGCCATGACGTCGGGCTGCGGGACGTTCGTGAGCGCCAACGGCGGCGGCCCCGTGCGGAGTTCCTGCGCGCCGGTCAGGTAGAACGACCGCCACGGTCCCGACTCGGCCTGGTAGCCCAACTGCTCGAGGGCGTCGGCGGCGAGCGCCCGGGCCTCCATGTTGTCCGGATCGGAGAACACGACGTGGTTCACGACCTGCGCCACCCACCGGTACTCCCCCGCCTCGAAGCACGCCCGGGCCCGCTCGAGCACGGCGTCGGCGCCACCCATGAACTCGACGTACTTCGCGCCCGCCTGCGCCGGCGGGAGCGGGTGCAGGTTGGCCGGGTTGCCGTCGAAGAAGCCCAGGTAGTGCTGGTACACCGCCTTCACGTTGTGGTTGAGCGTGCCGTAGTAGTCCCGGTTGAAGAACTCGTCGCCCAACTCCGGCGGGAGGCGCAGGTCCTCGGCGATCTCCAACAGCGTGTGGCCGTGGTTGGCCAGCCGCATGGTCTGGTCGTGCAGGTAGCGGTACAGGTCGCGCTGCTTCTCGAGGAAGTCGTGCCACACCTCGACTCCCCAACGGGGCCAGTGGTGGCTGGCGAACACCACATCGGCTCGGTCGCTGTACCACTCGAGGCTCTCGTCGATGTACATCGACCAGGCGAGCGCGTCGCGGATCTTGGCGCCACGAGGCGTGTAGACGTTGTGGAACACCGCCGAGCAGTTCTCGGCCATGCACAGCGCCCGGTGGTCGGGGAACAGGAAGTTCATCTCGGCGGGCGCCTCGGTCCCCGGCGTGAGCTGGAACTCGATCCGGACCCCGTCGACGACCCACTCCTCCCCCGTCACCGAGACCACCTCGGTCGGGGCGATCAGCCCGAAGGTGCCGAGCGGGGTGGACTGGCCGAGCCCGCTGGCGATGAGGCCCTGCGCGTCCGTGGGCAGCAGCCGTCCGTACATGTAGGTC
>CAJBIS010000294.1 GCA_903953195.1 uncultured Actinomycetes bacterium | reverse complement strand
TCTCGGTCGATGGTGACGACATCGTGTCCGCCGGCTTCGACATCACCCACACGGTCCGGTTCCGGAACATCCAGGCAAACCCTCGCGTCGTGGTCGTGATCGACGACCTGGCGACGGTCGACCCGTGGTCGCCTCGGGGCGTCAAGATCATCGGGACGGCGGTGATCGAGGAGATCGACGGCGCGCCGCAGTTCCGGATCACGCCCGAGGTCGTCATCAGCTGGGCCATCAACGACACGACGCCGGGCATCCCGGCGATGGAGCGACGAGCGGTGTGATCGTTCGGTTCGGGCCCCATGTCGCTGACGTGTGTCACTGACACGCGTTAGTGTTTGGATCATGACCGCGACGACGGCGTCCCCACCGACGCAACCGACCAAGGGCCCCAATCGACGCACCGCTCAACGCGACGCCACGCGAGCGGCTCTCTTCGCCGAGACCGTCGAGGAGTTCAAGCGCGTCGGCTTCGCCCAGACCGAGATCGCCTCGATCACCGATCGCGTCGGCGTGTCCCGCGGCACGTTCTACGTGCACTTCGCCGGCAAGGAGCAGGTGCTGCGTGAGCTGTTGATCGTCGAGGAGCGTCGGATCGCTGCCGCGGCGCGGCGCATCAGCGATCATGGCGCTCCGCTCGACGAGGTGCTCGAGGCCGTCGTCGACGCCGTGCTCCGGGCGGAACGACGACTCGGCCGCCCGCTGGTGCGCGATCTCTGCGCCGGGCAGTTCATTCCCGGCGCGACGCAGGGACATGTCCCAGCGGATCACGCGGTCGGCCTGCTCCTCGTCGAGGTCATTGCCGAGCGCGTCCCGCAGATCGACCCGGTCGACCTGGCCATGACGTTCCTCACCGGGCTCTTCGGTCTGCTGGCCATCGACGAGTCGCCGAACGCCGAACGCCGGCGCCGCCTTGCGCTGCTGGTTCGGCTCGCCACACTCGGGGCGGTCCCGGCATGACCCGGCACACACCCACGACGCTGACCGACCGGCTCGGCGCTCTCCGCGGCCTGCTGAGGATCAGCGACGAGGACTACCACGCGTACATGCGGTCCTACGACGAACTGTTCGTCGACTCACCCGAGAACACCAAGGCCGACCACGACAACGGCGTGCCCATCAGGGGCTACCCGCAGGGCAGTAGCAACGAGCTGACCGAGCTCTACAAGGTCATCCACCTGCTGTGCACGCTCGGCTCGGTCGAGAAGATGTACATGCCGCCGACGATTGATCCCGAGCAGTCGGTGCTGCGGAACCAGATCCTGTTCGAACGCATCGTCGCCGATGATCTGCAGTTGCGTCCGGGCGGGACCTTCCTCGATCTCGGCTGCGGTTGCGGTGCGATCGCCGAGCACATGGCCGAACTGACCGGCGCCACTCCACACGGCATCAACCTCGACGCGTCGCAGATCGAGAAGGCGTGGCGGAACCCGAACCTGCCACGGAACAACTTCGCCGTCGGCGACTTCAACAAGGCCCTCGAGTACGCCGACGCCACCTTCGATGCGGTCTACGCCATCCAGCCGATGACGTACGTGAGCGACCACGGCTTCACGTTCGCCGAGGTGTACCGAGTCCTGAAGCCGGGCGGCCGGTTCGTGATCAACGACGTCGCAGCGCTCGACGCGTACGACCGCGACAATGAACACCAGCGGACCCTCATCCAGCACACCCGCGAGCTCACGGTGTTCGGTGGGTTCTGGTACTACCGCTACTGGGAGGACGCCTACCGCGACGCCGGGTTCGAACTCGTGTCGTCGGTCGGGCGACCGGCGGTCGAACTCATCAAGAAGGAGGTCGCGCTGTTCACCCGGTACGAGGCGGTGTTCAGGTTCCTGGCGCGGTTGCACCTGATCCCCAGGAAGACCGACGCGCTGATGCAGCGCATGAACGCCAACAGCGAGTCGTACATCCGGGCCGAGGAGGAAGCGCTGCTCACTTTGAACTGGCACTGCGTGGGGGAGAAGCCGGTATGAGCGCGGTCTCCACCCCGCATCCGTTCCTGCCGAACGTGACCGCCGAGTCGATCATCAGTGCCGCCCTGTACCTGGCCGGCGATGGCCCGCTGTCGGCCGTCACGATCGAGGACGTCGTACTCGAGTCCGGTGCGTCGACGAGTTCCGTCTACCACTACTTCGGGAATCGTCAGGGGCTGGTCGCCGCGGCCGAGCAGGAGCGATACCGCCGGCTGGCGATGACCGAGGACCGCCGACGCCTGGAAGGGGGTATCTCGGCGCAGACCGCGGATGAGTTCCTGGCGTTCATCGCCGATCAGCTGGTTCGGATCGTGACCGACGCCGACGCGCTCGACGTCAGACGGCAGCGGCTGCGTGTGGCAGCAGCAGCGCTCGATGACCCAGTCGTCTTCGACCGGATGGCGGCGATCCAGACGACGATGTTCCGGGTGATCGGTGATGTCGTGGCGGCCGGTCAGCACCGTGGTCTGGTGAACCCGGACATCGATCCGATCGCCTATTGCGCCTGGTTCCACGGCATGGCTCTGGGTCGAACGTTCACGGAGCGCACCTACGGCGACGTCGACGCCTGGCTCGCCGTCGCGATTCCTGCGGCGCTCGCTCCGCTCCGCCTTCCGGAGGCGAGCACCCAGACCCGGGCACGCCGCTGAGGTTCGGCCGACCGTCGGTCAATCCGGTGAGGGCGGCGCGGGTTCCCGCACGTCATCCGGCGGCTTCGGCTCGGTCCCGCACGGTCCACCCGTATCGGTTCAGGTTGGCGATCATCTTCCGGCGCATGCCCCAACCGGCACGGCCGCGCGGAGCGAACCAGGCGGCGCCGATCGTGAGGTAGGAACCATCGGCGGAGGCCTGGATCCGGTAGCTGCTGCGTGCGCCCGGAGTCGTGACCTCGAGGACATGCGGTGGTTCCCAGCGTTCGATGGTCCAGCGAACGCTCTGGGAGTCGTCGATGGCGCCCGGCGGTGCGACCACGAGCTGTCGCCCCGGTCCCGGCCCGTCGGCGCCGTCCCAACTCGCTCGCTCCCAACCGCCGGCGACACGGATGGTGTCGATCGAGTTGACGGTGTCCCACACCGTCGAGCACGACGCCTGGATTCCGAACACGACGGACTCCTGATGCTGTCGGAATGAGCGCCCACTGGTCGGAGTGGCCGCTGTCGACGACGCGGCGGCCGCGCACGAAGCGCAGTGAAATCGGTCGCCGGCCGGCACCATGCAGAGCGGACAGATCGGTCGGTTGCACACAGCGCACTCGACACCGGCGAGCCGGTCCGGATGGGTGTGGCAGGTGGTGTGCGTGGTGTCCATGACGGTGGTGCTGCCCCGGGCCGTGTCGCCCTCAGGCCGGTCGCTGTCCGGTGGGGACGGGCACCAGTCGGCGTCGATGGTTGTCGCAGGATCCAGGCACTCCGTGATGCTAGGACGATCGATCCGAACGCGACCCGTGATGGCGCAGGAACATTGATCATTCAACTATGGTCCGGGGGCCATCAACGGAACCGGTCGGCCTGCTGGTGCTCGTTGCCACCGGTCTGCGGATCGCCACCTTCTGACGCTGCCGCCGTTGCGGCGGCGCAACCCGGCGGCAGAGCATCATCGGGAACTCAGGAGCCACAGGATGACGACGACGAGCCGGACGATGGTCCGCAACTGGGAGCCCGGCAGCGACGGCGACCCGCGTCGCAACCTGACGCTCGCCGTGCTGTGCCTGTCGCTGTTCATGGTGGTGCTCGGCAACACCGTCCTCAACGTGGCGATCCCGACGCTGGTCCGCGAGCTCGGTGCCACCAGCTCGCAGCTCCAGTGGATCGTCGACGCCTACGCGCTCGTGTTCGCCGGACTGCTGTTCACCGGCGGGGCGATTGGTGACCGGTTCGGTCGCAAGGGCTCGCTCAACGTCGGTCTGGTCATCTTCGCGACCGGGTCGCTGATCGCGGCGTTCGGCGGTTCGGCCGACATGTTGATCGCGGGCCGCGCCGTCATGGGGATGGGTGCGGCACTGGTGATGCCGTCGACGCTGTCGATCCTGACGAACGTGTTCCCACCGCAGGAACGCGCCAAGGCCATCGGCGTGTGGGCGGGTGTCGCCGGCGCTGGTGGCGCGATCGGCCCGATCGTGAGCGGCGTGCTGCTCGAGCACTTCTGGTGGGGGTCCATCTTCTTCCTGAACATTCCGGTGGTCGCCCTCGCGCTCGTCGGTGGGTGGTACCTGGTCCCGACGTCGAGTGACCCTTCGCAGGCGAAGCTCGACCTCGCCGGCGCCGCACTCAGCATCGGGGCCGTCGGTTCGCTCATCTACGCGATCATCGAGGCGCCGGCGCAGGGGTGGACGAGCACGAACACCCTGCTGTGGTTCGGCATCGCGCTGATCTTCGGACTCGCCTTCGCCGCCCGTGAGCTCACGGCGGACGCCCCGATGCTCGACCTCCGCTACTTCAAGCGGCGGGGTTTCTCGGGTGGCTCGTTGGCGATCTCGCTCATGTTCTTCGGGATGTTCGGGATGTTCTTCATCCTCACGCAGTATCTGCAGTTGGTGCGGGGCTGGTCTGCGCTCAGCAGTGGCGTGCGGACGCTCCCCTTCGCCATCACCATCATGATCGTGGCGCCGATGAGTGCTCGGTTCGCTGCCCGCTTCGGTGCCAAGCGGGTCGTCAGCCTCGGCGTGCTCGTTGCCGGTTCCGGGTTGTTCCTGTTATCGCGGGCCGGTGTGGCGACGCCCTATGCGTACCTCGCGGTGGCGCTGGTGGTGCTCGCCATCGGGATGGGACTCACCATGGCGCCGTCGACGGCGTCGATCATGTCGTCGCTGCCGCTCGCCAAGGCCGGCGTCGGCTCGGCCATGAACGACACGAACCGTGAGCTCGGCGGTGCGATCGGCGTCGCCGTCCTCGGTTCGATCCTGGCAACCAGATACGCGTCCACCCTCGGTGACTCGTTGCAGGGCGCGCCGCCGGCGCTCGCCGCAGCGGCCGAGACGTCGCTCGGCGCAGCGCTGGCCGTGGCGCAGCAGGCGAACCAACCAGCGATCGCGCTCGCCGCCCGTCAGGCGTTCGTCGACGGGATGGGGCTCGCGCTCACTGTTGGTGCCGTCATCGCGGTGCTGGCGTCGGCAGTGGTGTTCATGGTGTTGCCGTCGCACGTGGGTCCGTCGGAGGAGCAGGAGCGGTACGGCACCCACGAGACCGACGACTGAGCGACGACCCCACCCCACCGGGGCGTGGCGGTGGCGTTGCAGCTGACGGTGTCACTCCTAGGCTCGAGGTCGTGAGCGCACCGGGGTCCCGTCAAGTCGCAACCACCATTGCGGCGGTACTGCTGATCGCATTCGCCGGAGCGTGCAGCACCGGTGGTGACGCCGCCAGCACGACGACGGACACGTCCGCGCCGCCCGAGATCCAGCCGATGCAGATGACGGTGATCCAGGTTGCGGGACTCGATCGAGCGGATCCGCCCACCGGCGCGGAATCGGGTGCGACGACGGTGGCGACCGTGCCGGTTGATCCGATGGCGACCTGGGCGGCCGACGCGTGGGGCCCCGACACCACGGATCCCGTGCCGGTCGTCCCCGAGGGGTTCACCCCGGTGGTGCTGTGGGACCAGGTGCCGACCGCTGGACGGTCACTCCGATTCCAGTCCGCTCGCATGGATGGCGACACCCTGGTGATCGAGGCGGACCGCATGGAACCCGGAGCCGGGTGTGTCACTGCGCAGGTGGTCGTCGGCACGACCTATCTGCTCGGCGTGCGGGTCGACGGGGTGACACCTGCGACGCCGGTGCGACTCGAGACGCGTCCGGTTCCCGTCGACTGTCCCAGCTGAGCGCACACGCTCAGCGCCCGTCGCGCTCCGACGGCCGGATCGCCAGGTCCTGCACGCGTTGGACCAGCGTGATCCACTGCTCGTCGTCGACCTGCGGGTCCAGATCGGCGATGACGGCACCGAGCATCAGCCCCTGCATCATGACCACCCAGGCACGGGCATCGACGTCGTCGGCGAACCATCCGCGAGCACGAGCCTGCTCGACGCCCGCCACCAGCGCATCGGTCAGCCGGCGTTGCGCCTCCTGCACGCTGAATGAGGTCTCCGGGTCGACCTCACCGGCGGCGAGCGCCGAGAGTCGCTCGCGTCGGGCTCGGACCCGGTCAGGTTGCCGATTGCGCCGGACGAGCGAGTAGTTGAGTTCGAGGAACTCGTCGAACGAGCTCGCATCGGCCAGACCTCGACGGAGTTCGGTGATGTCGGCCTCGGTGGTCCGGACGAACTGTTCGGCGCGCGCCGCGGCGAGCAGGCCTGCTCGCCCGGAGAAGTAGTGGTAGAGCGCGCCGACCGAGACGCCGGCCTCTCGGGCGATCGCGGTGACGACGATGCCCGGTGCGCCGTGTTCGTCGAAGCGTGCGACGGCACGATCGAGAATCCTCTGCAGGGTGGCGTCCGGGTCCCGTCGGGGCGGCGCAGCCGTTGCCCGCTGGTTCGTTCGTGAGGTCACGCCACCCCTTTCGTTCAAGGTGCTCGGCGTGGGAACCGTGATCGCCATCATGCCCCGATCACGGGTGACGCGTCGCTTCGGTGCCGCGGAGTTCGCGTGCCCCGGCGAGCGATTCGGACCCAGATCCTGATACCCTAGGGGGTATGTGTAGACGAACAAACCGTCGGAAGTGCGGGAAACCCTCGTGGGCCGGCTGCGGCGCTCACGTCGAGCAGGTGCTCGGCGATGTGGCGCCCGCAGATCGCTGCCAGTGTGGCGCCACGACGTCCGGAGCGGCCGGTGAGGCGTCGTCGTCCAGGCGGAAGTGGTTCCGGCGCTGAACTCGATTGCCTCAGCTGGTCGGGGTCGGGCAGATCGCCGTGTAACCGCCGTAGACGTCAGCCACCGTGACGAAGCCGCTCGCGCGAAGGAGCGACGCCGCCACCGCTGAGCGGTATCCGCCGGCGCAGTAGACGATCGTCGGCCGAGTGGGATCGAGTTCGTCGAGCCGGTCGAGCAGGTTGGGCACCGGGAGGTTGACCGCTCCGTCGAGCGAACCGGCCTCGTACTCGCTCGGATTGCGGACGTCGACGAGCTGGAGGTCGTCGACGTCCCGACGCCATTCCTCGAGCTCCGTCGCCGTCACGCGCGCCGCGGGTTCGGCGAGCTCGGGGTGCTCCCTCAGTACGGCGTCGTGCTGCGCAATCGCCCCGACGACGTTGTCGAATCCGATCCGGGCGAGTCGCACTCGCGCCTCGTGCTCGCGCCCGGGCTCGGTGACCAGCACCACGTGCTGGCCGGGACGCAACACGTCACCGGCGTACTCCGCGAACCGACCGTCGAGGCCGACGTTGACCGCGCCGTGCAGGTGACCGGACGCGAAGAGTTCCGCCGGTCGGCCGTCGATGATGACCGCCCCATTGGTCTGGTGCTCGAGCGCCTCGTCGAGCGTCAGCATCTCCGTGGTGCCGTCGTCGTCGAGCAGCGCTCGCTCACGTCGGTTCGTGTCGGCGGCGAACGCGAAGTAGAGCGGCGCCACCGACTGTCCCTGCGTGACGGCCTCGACGAACTGCGCCTCGGTCATCGGCTGCACGGCGTAGTTCGTGGTTCGCTGCTCACCGATCGTCGAGGTTGCCGCTGCCGCCAGATTCCTGCCGCAGGCCGAGCCGGCACCGTGTGCCGGGAACACGCGAGTCCCGTCGGGCAGCGTCATCAACTGGTCGTGCACGGAGCGGTACAGCCGCCGGGCGAGGTCATCAGCGGTCCACCCGACGGCGGTGAGCAGGTCGGGTCGACCGACGTCACCGATGAAGAGCGTGTCGCCGGTCAGCACGCCCCACGGCTCGGCGTCCGTGGCGTGTTCCCAGATGACGATCGAGATCGACTCGGGCGTGTGGCCGGGTGTGTGGCGGATCTCGAGCTGGACGTCACCGAGCGAGATGCGCTCCAGATGGTGCAGCGGAGTGATCGGGAAGTCGGCCACAGCCTCGGTGCCGTACGAGATGACGGCGCCCGTGGCGGCAGCGAGCTCCAGGTGTCCGGAGAGGAAGTCGGCATGGAAGTGGGTCTCGACCACACGCTCGATCCGGACGCCCAGGCGGTCAGCGTCCTCGAGGTACTGAGTCACGTCGCGCTGGGGGTCGACCACGACGGCGCGACCGGTGGTCTCGTCGCCGATCAGGTAGCTGAAGAGTGACAGGCAGGCGAGCTCGTACTGCTCGAAGATCATGAGTGCTCCCGTGGTCGTCCGGGCGCCGTCGGCCGTGGCGCGTGTTCAGTATACCCCCATGGGTATACTGTCACCCCCCTGGGCTTCCCGGGCCAGTCGACGGATCACCGGTGAGCCCGCTCGAGTGCGTCCGGGTGGAACTCAGCGTCCGCCAACTCGCATGACCGGGTTCGGTTACCCCATGGGGTACCCCTACAGTGGGGGTCATGACCGCCGCACCCGACGAACCTCCCGCCATGGAGCTCGACGCGGAGGTTCTCGATGATCTCCGCCGCCGTCTCCGGAAGGTCGAGGGACAGGTACGAGGCATCCACGGGATGCTCGACGACCAGCGCGACTGTCGAGATGTCGTGACGCAGATTGCAGCAGCGAACAAGGCCCTCGAACAGATCGGATTCCTGTTGGTGTCGGCCGGTCTCACCTGGTGCCTGGCCGACCCCGAGCGATCGTCGGCCGCAGGCTACGAACTCGCAGACGTTCAGCGAATGTTCCTCAAACTTGCGTAGCGGGCACCTCGCAGCGGACGCCCGCTACCCTCGCCGACATGGGCGATGACAGTCAGCACTCGGTGAGCGTCGACCGGAACCGTCCTCGTCGCGTCGCGTGGGCGACGCTCGTGGTGGGCGTCGTCGCCGCAGTGATCGCCGCTTGCACCACGACGCCGTCCGGGACACCGGCCACCACTGCGCCACCGACCTCATCGACGTCGTCGACCAGCACGGTGCCCGACGGTGACGACGCGTTCACGGTCGTGTTCGTCGGTGACTCCGAACCGCGGATGCGGGGCAACACCGACGCCGAGCTCCGGGCCTACGTGGCCAACCTCGTCTCGTACACGACAACCCGGACGGCGTACTTCGACGTCGACGGCGGAACGCACCGCATCTCCCCCGAGCTCGTGATCCTCGGCGGCGACATCAGTGCAGATCGCGACACGTCGGTGAGCAAGGACCTGCCGATCTGGCAGCAGCTCTACGACAACAACATCTCGTTCATCGCCGGCTTCGGGAACCACGACTGGGAGCCGCGGGTGTGGGGCGACGGCAGCCTCGGCTACTCGGTGGCGGGTGAGCAGTCGAACCAGTCGACGACGGCGTTCACCCGAGCCACCTACCAGCGGTCCTCCGACATGAGTCCCGACTTCTCCTACGCGGAGTTCGGGCCGTCCAGCACGAACGGGCCGACCACGTTCCTCGCGGAGTACAAGGGTGTGGCGGTCGCCAACTTCAACACCTTCCTGTACCAGCCGTCGTACACGTTCCCGTTCGGGTGGCCGCTCACCTGCAATCTGGGTACGGGTGGCGCCGGTTGCGCAACGTTCGTCTCGGCGGAACCCCAGATCAATCGACTGGCCGGTTCGTTGAGCACCAACCCGGCGCGCACCACGCTCTTCGTCCAGCACTATCCGATCGACACGTCGCCCGATTGGTGGGACGACTACGGCGCGAGCGGCACGACGGTCGCTCAGAAGCAGAACCGCCTGCTCGAACTCATGTCGCGCTTCGACCACACCGTGTTGCTCACCGGCCACAACCACAGCGCCGGGCACTCGACGTTCTCCTACGGCGGCCGAGTGCTCGACCAGTACGTCGCGCCGTACTTCGGCGGCGACAACGGTGTCGACACGTCCCGGGGCGGCGGGTTCATCGCGCTGCTGGTGTCGCCGACCCGCGGGATCCTCGAGGTGAAGACGATTCCTGGCGGTATCTGAGCCGGAACGGTTCGTCGGCTCAATGCGCAGTTTCGTGGCCCGATGTCCACGGGCTGCCAATCCGGGTAGCACTCCATCAAGCCGGAGGTCCACCTGTGAAACGAACCACCCAGCGACTGCTGCTCCTCGGAGTGGTGACCGCGATGTTGGGAGTGTGGGCCCAGCCCGCCTTCGCCGACACCGCATCGACCGACCCGCCAACCGCAACGTCGTCGACCGTCGAGTCGGCGTCGTCCCCGGAGTCGGCTCCACCGGCCACGTCGGAGGTGCCGTCAACGGAGACATCCGACGATGGCGCGGCGTCCGAGACGCCGTCAGCGTCGGACGATCCGACGTCGGATCCCGACTCGTCCACTGACGTCCCCGACACGACGGTGGCCGCCGAGGACGCGCCGGTCGACGGTGCCGCGCCGAACGCGCTGCTGACCGACGACGCGCCGCTCATCGGAGAGTCGCCGTCCGCCACGACCAACAGCGCGCCGCCGTTGCAGTCGGCACGCACCGGGACCGGAACGAGCACCAAGGGTCAGCCGATCACCGTGATCATCGACACCCCGGCGGACGGCGCGCTCGTGCCGGTCGGCTCCAGTGTCGACGTCACCGGTCGCGTCACGATCGGACTGCTCGGGACCGGCATCAGCGTCGCGTTCGTGGTCGACACTTCGGGATCGACGAGCAGTGCCGGCGGTCCCGCCGGTTCGTGCGGCGACATGAACGGTGACGGTCAGTCCGACCAGATCATCGACTGCGAGATCGCCGGTGTGGGCGTGCTGAACGGCGAGTTCGTCGGCATCCCCGCGGTCCAGTCCGGACTCGTGTCGTTCAACTCGACGGCGATCATCGACAAGGGGCTGACCTCGCCGTCGGATCCGACGCTCATCGCCGCCATCGGTGCGCTCGATTCGGGCGGGAACACCAACTTCAACGACGCCCTCACCAAGACGGTGACGATGCTCAGCGCCGCGCCGTCGGGGAACCAGAAGCTGGCGTACTTCTTCAGCGACGGCTTCCCGAACTCCGGGTGGAGCACCGGGCCTGGATCGCCGCTCGAATCAGCGGTCTCCGCGGGCATCGTGATCAACACGTTCTCGGTCGGTACCTCGGCCGCCGGATGTGGTCCGACGAGTCCGCTGTTCACCATCGCCGATGCCACCGGCGGTGAGTGCATCGAGGTGGACGATCCGTCCACGCTCGACGATGTCGTCAAGGACCTGAAGCCCGCGGGCATCGATCGCGTCGAGGTCTCGCTCAACGGTGGGCCGCCCGTCATCGCAACGCTCGACGCGCTCGGGTTCTTCTCGGCCACGGTGAGCAGTGTCACGCTCGGCGTGAACGGCATCGTCGTCAACGCCTTCACCGACGACAACGTCGTGGTTCCGGCCGACACCTTCGTCGTCGGCACCACGGTGCCGCCCGAGGTGCTCGGCGAGACGACCACCACGCTGCCGACCACGGTGCTGCCGGTCGTCGCCGGCGCGCAGGCCGTTCCGGTCTCGACGGTGGTCACGTCGACGTCACCCGGCCTGGCGTACACCGGTTCGAGCAGCTGGCTGATCCTGTTGATCGGCACCTCGCTGTTCCTCGGTGGGTTCGTGCTGCTCGGTTCCCGGCGCAGGCTGATCGCCGCTTCCGAGGACTGATCCCCGTGAGTCCGGTGCCCCGTCCACTGCACAGCCGGCAGTGGGCGGGGCACCGTCGCGCCGGGACGCAGGATCGCCGGACGACCGCAGCGAGACGGTTGTCACACGTGACGGAAATCGGGTCGCCGGCGGGTGGGATCGCTGGGTCGCCTCTCTAGCCTGAAGGGTGTTCACCTCGGCCGGTCCCGCAGATCCGACCCCGGCGGACACGTCGACATCCGCACGCGTGAGGAGCACCCGTGACTGAATCCACTCCGTCCTCGAAGCAGCCTGCCTGGGACAGTCCGTACACGATGATGATGGCGTTCATCGGCGCCGGCGTGGCGATCGCCCTCATCGTCCTGGCGATTGGACTCGTTCCCAAGGGGAGCGGCGGCGAGGTGTCGTCGCAGGCGGGTCCCGTGAAGGTGACGCTCACCGAGTTCACGATCTCGGGCGACCTCAACGCACCGGAGGGCGGATCGATCGAGGTCTCGAACGCTGGTACGCAGGTCCACAACCTGTCGATCGACGGCGGTCCGAAGACCAAGGACCTCGCCCCCGGCGCATCGGAGACGCTCTCGCTCGCCGGCCTGGCGGCTGGCACCTACACGGTGATCTGCACCATTCCCGGACACGAGCAGGCCGGGATGACCGCCACGTTGACGGTCGGTGGATCCTCGGGCGGTGAGTCGAACTCGGCGTCGGCGGCGTCCGACGGCTCAACCGGGATGTCGCACGGTTCGGACTCCATGGGCGACGGCATGGCGATGTCGGACCAGATGGTCACGTCGTTCCAGCCATTCGTCGACCAGGTCACCTCGGGCGAGCTGAACACCGCCGGACTCGGCGGTCAGGACCTGGCACCCACGGTGCTGCCCGATGGCACCAAGGAGTGGAAGATCACCGCCGCGATCACCGACTGGGAGGTGTCACCCGGCAAGATCGTCAAGGCGTGGACGTACAACGGCACCACGCCCGGCCCGACGCTGCGCGGTGAGGTCGGCGACAAGATCCGGATCGTCTACACGAACAACCTTCCGGTGCAGTCCGACATCCACATGCACGGCATGGTGCTCCCGAACTCACAGGACGGTGTCGCTCCGGTGACCCAGGCACCGGTGATGCCCGGCGAGACCTTCGTCTACGAGTACACGGTGACCAAACCGGCGGTCGCGATGTACCACCCGCACCTCATGGCACAGGAGGGAATTCCGAACGGTCTGTGGGGGTCGATGATCTTCTCGCCCGCCGGTGGTGGAGGGACCTCCGACTACCAGATCCCCAGAGGGAGGACGGTGTCGGGCGTGACGATTCCGGCCGATGTCGACCCGGCGCTCGAACAGAACATGGTGCTCAACGATGCCGGTGTGATCGGGCTGTCGCTCAACGGCAAGGCGTTCCCCGGTACGCAGCCGTACTCCATGAAGGTCGGCGAGTGGGGCCTCATCAACTACTACAACGAGGGCCAGATGATTCACCCGATGCATCTCCACCAGTTCCCGCAACTGGTGGTGGCCCGGGACGGCATCCCGCTCGATCAGCCCTACTGGGCCGACACCGTGACGATCGCTCCCGGTGAGCGCTACACGGTGCTCTTCCAGGCCGACAAGCCGGGTGTGTGGGTGTGGCACTGCCACATCCTGAACCACGCCGAGGGGCCCACCGGCATGATGGGAATGGTCACGGCGATCGCCGTCAGCTGATCCTCGAGCACGCGGACCGAGGCGGTCCGCGTCCGGGCTCAGACCGCGTCGGCGTTCGGCGCGGCCTCGACGGCCGCGAGTTCCACGATCCACGCAGTCGTCGGCGCCGCGGGAGTCCACGGGAGCGCCCCCGCGGCGAGTTCGGCGCCGGTGAACGAGCCGAGCACCTCGGGCTCTCCGGTGAGATCGCTGCCGGTCGCCGCGTAGGCCGTGTCGGCGTCGAGCCCGGCGATGTGCAGCGTGGGCGGTGCTGCCGTCGTCGCCTCGAGCTGGTACTGGAACACGACCGATCGTCGGCGGTCGTCGGCGTGGAACGCGAGTGCGGCCCGGTGGAGCGGCTCGGTCGGGCCGTCCGGCGTCTCCGGGACGGGCGACACGAGGCGTTGGAGTGCGCCGAACTGCACCAGGTCCTGCGTGCGTCGGGCAGTCGCAACGGCCCGACGGCACACGGCGAGCGCGTCGTCGTCGAGCGCGGTGAGGTCGAGGTCGAATCCGAAGCGTGCCGACAGCGCGACGGCGCACGCGAACGGCAGGGGTCGCTCACCCCATGCGGTCACGTGCGCCGCGACAACCGACGCGGGGAACCAGTGCGTGCACGCCCACTGCATGCGGACCCGTGTCACCGGGTCGGTGTTGTCGGAGGTCCAGAACTCGTGGAACCAGCGCAAGGTCCCGTGGTCGTTGCGACCACCGCCCGAGGCACACAACATCAGCTCGACGTCCGGGTGCGCCTCGGCGACTCGTGCCATGACCGACCAGGTGGCGTGCACGTGGTCGGTCCACAGGTTCGACTGGCGGTCCGCCGGCAGCGCTCGGGAACCGGGATCGGTGACCGGACGGTTGGCGTCCCACTTCATGTACGACGTGCCCGGTGCCGACTCGAGCACCTGTCGCACCGTGTCGACCTCGAAGTCGCGGACCTCGGCGACGAGCGGGTCGAGCACCAACTGGTTCCGGTGCTGGCGCGGCTCACGCCGATCACGCACCACCCAGTCGGGGTGCCGCTCGTAGAGGTCACTCGCCGGGTTGACCATCTCCGGCTCCAGCCAGATGCCGAACCGAAGGCCACGGTCGCGGGCCGCGTCGGCGAGCGCGGCGAGCCCGCCGGGCAGCTTCTCGGGGTTGACGTGCCAGTCGCCCAGTCCGGTGGTGTCGTCGTTGCGGGCGTGGGTCGTGGCGAACCAGCCGTCGTCGAGCAGGAACACATCGACCGCGAGGGCGGCGGCGCGATCGATCAGATCGACGATGCGTGCCTCGTCGAAGTCGAAGAACGTCGCCTCCCAGTTGTTCACCACCACGGGCCGCAGACGCTCCGGGTCCCGCAGGACGCGGGCACGAGTCCAGGCGTGGAACCGTCGGGTGAGTTCGTGACGACCGACGGCTGACCACGTCCACGCCACGGTCGGCGTCACGAACCGGGTGGCGGGGTCGAGCACGTAGTCGGCACCGAGCGGATTGGCGCCGGCGCGCAGTCGCAGATCGCGTTGCTGCTGTCCCGCTCGGGGGCGGACGTCGAGCGCGAATCGAGTGTTGCCCCCCCAGGCGATCGACAGTCCGAGCACGTCGCCGGCGTGCTCGGTGGTCGGGCCGAACGGCTCCAGCATCAGCATCGGGCTGCGCTGCAGATGTGGTTGGGTGCCCCCGAGGCTGTCGAGCACCTTCGTTCCGGGCGTCAGCCGTTCGGTCGTCCACGCCCACTCATCGGCCCAGCCGGATCCGCCGAACTGGGTCGCGGCGGCTTCGGCTCCGACGAGCATCGCCAGGGCGAGCGAGTCGTGGTCGTGCAGTGTGATGGGGCCGTCCTCGTGGTGTTCGATCTCGGCCCACTGTTCGAGCACGCCCGAGGCCGGGTGTGTCCGGAACCGGAACGCAACTGCGAGCGCGAACTGTTCGTCGCGACAGCGCACCGTGATGTCCTCGCCGTCGATGTGGGGCTCGCGCTCGACGCCGTCGAGCAGCAGCCGCGTGGTGGTCGTGCCGTCGGCGTGCGTGATGCGCAGCGCCGCGGGGAGGAACGGGCTGTCGTCACCCCAGGTCGGGTGCGCTGTCGGATACCAGACGGCATCGACGTCGAGTCCCGCGGTCGCGCCGTCGGGACCAGCGCCGATCTGGTGCAGACGACCGGTGTCGTCGTTCGCCCAGGTGAGCCCCCACCCGCCGGCATCGATCGGGATCACCACGGTCGCACTCCCGGCCGGTGCGTGAGGATTCGTCGGCTCCATCCGCTCATCCTCGCTGATCGGGCCCGGAGGCGCAGCGTCACGAGCTCGCCGCCCGAGAGGGCGCCGCTCGTGCGGGATCCCCTGTCGCTGCTCGACGAGCGTTCAGGTACCGTTCAGGTCATGTTCACCAACCAGAACGGTCGGAGCGCAGCGGACGACACGGCATTCAGTCGGCGCACGATGCTGCGCTGGTCGGGGGCGGCCGGCATGCTCGCCGTGGCGGCGCCCGTGCTCCAGTCGTGTGCAGCGCCGTCCCCGTCTGCGGGCACGGACCCCAACGGCCTCGTCCTGCTCCCCGGATTCACCGGTCGGGTGATCGCTCGTGCCGGCGAGTCCGTCCCGGGGACGGCCCAGTTCTACCGGTGGTTCCCGGACGGTGCGGCGACGTTCGACGATGCCGCTGTCCCCGGTGGCTGGTACCTGACCGTCAACCACGAGGTCGTCGGCGGCAACGGTGGAGTGACCAGCATCCGGTTCGCGCCGGATGGCACCGTCGTCGACGCACAGGCGGTCCTGAGCGACACCTCGTCGAACTGCGCAGGTGGCGCCACACCGTGGGGCACATGGCTCAGTTGTGAGGAGTACGACCGCGGTTTCGTGTGGGAGTGCGACCCGACGGGTGCCGCCGCTCCGGTGAAGCGAACGGGGTTGGGGGCGTTCAGCCACGAAGCGGCCGCATGCGCCGCCGATGGTCGCGTCTACCTGACCGAGGACCGCCCCGATGGTGCCTTCTACCGGTTCACGCCGGACGTTCCGGGCGACCTGTCGGCCGGGCTGCTCGAGGTGGCGACTGGTTCGGCACCCGGGCCGCTGGCCTGGGTGAGGGTGCCTGATCCTCTCGCGGCGTCGACTGCGACCCGCAAGCAGGTGACCGGTGCGGCACGGTTCGCCGGGGGCGAGGGCATCGACACGCTCGGTGACGATGTCTGGTTCACGACGAAGGGCGATCTCCGGGTCTGGAACTACCGGATCGACACCGGGCAGGTGAGCATCCGCTACCAGGCGGGAGCGCCGAGCTCGCTCGATGCGGTCGACAACCTGTGGGTCGACGGTGCGTCGGGAGCGCTCGTCGTGGCCGAGGACGGTGGGAACATGGAGATCGTCGCGATCCGGCCCGATGACACTGCGGTGGTGATCGTGCGGATCCCCGGACAGGACGGCAGCGAGATGACCGGTCCGTGCTTCAGTCCCGACGGCCAGCGCCTGTACTTCAGCTCGCAGCGTGCCCCGGTCGGGATGATCGGCGCCCCGATCGGAATCACCTACGAGGTGACCGGACCGTTCGACTCCCTGCTCGGTCGGAGCTGACCGCCCGGTCGCATCAGGCGACCGAGTGCACGATTCCCTCGGGTTCGACCACGACGAATCCGCCCGGCGAGAACTCCAACTGGAACGCCTCTCCGGAACCGCGTCCGATCAGCGCGCCGGCGCTGAACGACGAACGCACCTGGATCTGGAGTCCGGCGGTCCACGCCACGACAGCGTTCGGATCGACGCAGGTTCTCGCCTCGCTCGTGTCGAGCACCACCGGCCAGTCTGACGCCAGAATCACCGTTCCGGGACCCGTGAGCGTGACGTTGAACAGCCCGCCTGCCGCTGCGGCCCCGATCCCGCCCTTGATGGCGGTGATGTCCCACGCGATCGTCTCGTCGAACCCGAGGAGTGCCCGGGACGACGCCGAGATCTGCTCGCCGTGCGCCAGTTCCAACAGATGCAGTTTGCGACTGTGGTGCGACACGAAGAGTTCACCGGCACCGGTGCAGCGCATCAGCCGGATGCCCTCGCCGGTCAGCGACGCCTTGACGAACCGCTTCGCACCGGACCCCTCGTAGGCGAACTGGACGTCGCCCTGGTAGGCGATCATCGCCCCACGGGTGACGAGCATCGCCTCGCCGAGCGTCACCTTCACGACCGCAGCGTTCTGTCGCGTCATCCGCCCGGTGGTCGCCTGTTCGCGGTTCTCGCTGGCGAACAGCGTCGAACTCGTCAGTCCCGCCGGAGCGCGTCCGTTGCCGATCGTCGCACTGGTCGGGCTGGGCGTCGGCCCGGCCGCGCCGACGGTGACGGATGCGTCGGGCGCGCCGGTCGGCGCAGTGTGTCCGGTCCACTGGGTGCCGTCCCACCATCGCAGCTGTGACGGATCGTGTGGGTCGGGGTGCCAGGCCGGTTGGTGTTCCATCCGGCCGACTCTAGGTTCGGCTCCTTCGGGTCGGGTCGCCGTGCGCGGTCGCCGAAGTGTGGGCGCGGCGCGGCGCGGTGCGGCCGGGTGAACGGTTGTCCGCAGTGATGGAATCCCGGAAACGCGTAGCCTGCAGGTGTGACCGGCCAGGTTGATCGCCCCCGACGACGCCCGGGTGGCCGGAACCTTCGGCGGGACGCGGTCGCAGGCGTCGTCCTGGGGGTGCAGTCGGTGCCGGACGGTCTGGCGACGGGGCTTCTGGCAGGCCTGAACCCGCTCGCCGGCCTCTACGGCTACCTGCTCGGCACCGTGACCGGCGCGCTCGCGACGAGTTCCGCGTTCATGGCCGTGCAGGGCACGGGTGCCATGGCGATGCTGATCGCCGACGTCGGCGCGTTGCGTGACGCTTCGGAGCCGGGTCGAGCGCTGGTGACCCTGACGCTCCTCACCGGTGCGGTGATGTTCGTGGCGGGCGTGCTCCGGCTCGGCTCGATGCTGAGGTTCGTGTCGAACGCAGTGATGGTCGGCTTCATCAACGCGGTCGGCGTCAACATCGTGCTCGGTCAGCTGGCCAACCTCACCGGCTACGCCGCGTCCGGTCCGAATCGGGTGGTGCGCGCCGTCGACACCTTGGTGCATCCGGGTCGCTTGGACGGCCGGACACTGCTCGTCGGCCTCGCGACGATCGCACTGATCGTGCTGCTCGAGCGCACGTCGCTGCGGGCGCTCGGGCTGGTCGTCGCCGTCGTCGTCACGTCGGCGGCCGCGCAGCTGCTGGGGTGGGACCAGGTGGCGACGCTGAACGACCTCGGCGTGTCGCTGGACGGGCTGCCGTTGCCGGAACTCCCGCTGCTGCGCACGGTCCCGGCGCTGATCGTGCCCGCCGTCTCACTGGCCTTCGTGGGTCTGGTGCAGGGAGCCGGGATCTCGGCCAACTTCACGAACCCCGACGGCCGCTACCCGGATGCATCTCGCGACTTCGTCGGCCAGGGCGTCGCCAACGTGGCGTCCGGGTTGTTCCAGGGAATGCCGGTTGGCGGGTCCGTCTCGGCGTCGTCGCTCAACAAGGAGGCGGGCGCACGCTCGCGTTGGTCACTCGTGATCGCCTCGGCGGTGATGGCGTTGGTGATCGTGGCCTTCGGCAACGTCGTCGGGCGTGTGGCCATGCCAGCGCTCGCAGGGCTCCTGATCCTGATCGGCGTCCGGACCATCACGCCGTCCGACCTTCGCTCGGTCTGGATGACCGGACCCGTCCAGAAGGCGGTGCTGGCGGTCACGTTCGTACTCACCATGCTGATCCCGTTGCAGTACGCCGTGCTGATGGGCGTGGGGCTGTCCGTGCTCCTGCACGTCGTCCGCCAGTCGAACCAGATCACGATCTGCCGCCGCGTCCGTCGTGCGGATGGTCGACAGATCGAGGTCGATCCGCCGCCCGAGCTGCCGCCGCACGAGATCGTCGAGCTCCAGCCCTACGGCAGCCTCTTCTTCGCTGCGGCGCCGGTCTTCGAGGCCGCGCTTCCGGCGGTCGGAGCCGACTCGCGGGGGTCGGTGGTCATCCTGCGACTACGTGGTCGGAGCGATCTCGGGACGACCTTCATGGACGTGGTCCGCCGGTACGCCGAACAGCTCGTCGAGGCCGACAGCATGCTCAAGGTGGTCTCGGCGAACGACCGGATCATCGAGCAGCTCGGCGTCACCGGGATCACCGACGTGATCGGTGAACACAACATCTACCGGGGTGACGAGCGGGTCGGAGCTGCGACCGAGCGCGCGCATGCCGATGCGCTCGTCTGGATGTCACGGCGGTCCTGAGCGCGACCGGCGACCAGCGCATTCACGGTGCACCGACCACGTCGTCAGCATCGACGGCATCGGTGGGACGTCGCACGAGCAGGACGACGCTGACGACACCGATCCACACCGGAACCAGGAAGACCGTCGGCGTCGAGATCGTCACGTTCACCAACTCCACGACGCCGACCACCATGGTGGCGATCACCAGCCACCGGGGCAGCGCACCGGTCGCCCGGCCGAGGCTCGCCGTCGAGAACATCACGAGCGTCGCGACCCGGGGTAGGAACACGGACAGAACGACGGCCGCCGCAGCTCGGAGCAGTTCGGTCGAACCGGGCTCTGGAGCGACGTCCCCGACCGCGACCAGCACGGCGGGCGCGGCCAGCAGTGATGCGCCGAGGAAGAGCAGCGCGGCGAGCAGGATGCTGCCGCCGAAGAAGACGGTGCCCACGAGCATCGGCTCGCGTCCACCGATCCGGCTCCTGATCACGCCGACGAACCAGAGGAAGGCGATGGTCGAGAAGGCGAGCACCTGCAACCACAGGATGGCCGCTGCGCCGTGTTCCGGCTGTGCGTAGTAGGCGGCGATCGTGGCTCGGTCCGCTCCGAGGGCCGGCGCCGCCAGCAGCCCGCGCAGCGAGAGCGACCACCCGATGGCGCACACGACGCCGGCGATCGCAGCGGCCTCGATCGACGCCAGTCGACGTCGCATCGGCCCGATCGAATGACGGTGATCGCGCTGGTCGCCGTTCACCGGGCTGCAGTCCCGTCGCCCCGGGTCGTGCGTTCAACGTTCGCACCGACTGCTGCCGCCATCGCCTCGTACTGTAGACATCGCCGAACAGAGGAACGGCGGCCGCCGAGCGATCGGGGCCGACCAACTGGAGGATTTCCACCATGACCGATCGCAGTGCGACACCGTCGACCCGCCAGCGGATCGAGGCCTTCGCGGCCACGCTGCCGATGTCGGACACCCAGGACTTCGACGACGCCCGACGCGGGCTGATCGGACGGAGCGACGTCCGCCAGGTGCTCGGGGCGGACGGCCAGGTCGTGTGGGACCTCGACGCATACGACTTCATGCGCAACGCCGAGGCGCCCGAGACGGCCAACCCGAGTCTGTGGCGTCAGGGGCAGGTGCTCATCGAGGACGGGCTCTTCGAGGTCGTGCCCGGGATCTACCAGTTGCGTGGCTACGACATCTCGGTCATGAGCGTCATCGAGTGTGACACCGGCGTGATCGTGATCGACCCGCTCATCAGCACCGAGTGCGCGGCCGCGGCGTTCGCCCTGTACACAGAGCATCGCGGCGAGCGGCCCGTGGTCGCGATGATCTACACCCACTCCCACGGCGACCACTTCGGCGGCGTGAAGGGGATCATCTCCCAGGAGCAGGTCGATGCCGGCGAGGTGCAGGTCATCGCGCCCGACGGCTT
>CAJBIS010000293.1 GCA_903953195.1 uncultured Actinomycetes bacterium | reverse complement strand
CGAGGCCGTGACCGACGAGGTGCTCCGCTCCGTGCTCGACGACGCCCGGTTCGCACCGTCCGGTGGCAACCGCCAGGGCTGGCGCGTGGCCGTCGTGCGCGACGTGGGACTGCGTCGCCGACTCGCCGACGCCTGCGCCCCCGTGTGGAACGAGTACGTGGCCCAGACCGCTGCCGGTGAGACACCGTTCTCGGTCACGACGGCCTCGTCGATCGACCTCGACGAGGCGCGACGTACGACCGCGCCGAACCCGCTGCTCGACGACCTCGAATCGGCGCCGGTGGTGCTGGTGGTCGCCGTCGATCTGGCGGCGCTCGCGGTGATGGACCGGGACCTGGACCGGCCGTCGATCGTCGGCGGCGCGTCCGTGTACCCGTTCTGCCAGAACCTGATGCTGGCCGCACGGGACCGAGGGCTCGGCGGGGTGATGACGACGTTCGTGGCCCGGGTCGAGCCCGAGGTGCGAACACCACTCGGCCTGCCGGACGGTCACGCGCTCGCTGCGATGATCGTGCTCGGTCACCCGGTGCGACAGCTGACCCGGCTGCGCCGGGCCGCGGTCGAGGAGTTCACCACCGTCGACCGGTTCGACGGTCAACCGTTCACCGGTTGACCCGGCGCAGCTCGTCGCTCATGGCGACGCCCCGGTCGGCCGCGACGGGCCCCTCGCTCAGCGGTGTCGACGTGTGGGCGACAGCGACACCGGCGACGGCACGGGCACCCCGGGCCGGGAGTGGTCCGCGGACGGCCTCGGGATCGCTGCCGCGGCGGCCGCATCGGCGGCGACGCGCTCGAGCAGCGGTTCGGCGTTGCCGAGGACGCACTCGGGATCGGGGTCGGTGAGTTCGAGGCCGACGAAGAACTTCGAGGCCATGCAGCCGCCCTGACACGCGTCGTAGCTGCCGCAGCTGACGCACGCGCCCTCGCTGTCGGGTTCGCGGAGTGACGTGAACAGTTCGGATGTCCGCCACACGGACGTGAACCCGCCGGGGTCGCGGACGTTCCCGGCCAGGAACTCGTCGTGGATGACGAACGGGCACGCGTAGACGTCACCGACCGGGTCGATGAGGCACACCACGCGGCCGGCACCGCAGAGGTTGAGTCCGGGCAGCGCCTCGCCGAACGCCGACAGATGGAAGAACGAGTCACCGGTGAGGACGTCGTCACGTCCCAGCAGCCAGTCGTAGAGCTGGCGCTGCTGCGCCTGCGTCGGGCGCAGCCGCTCCCAGCTGTCGGCGCCGCGACCCGACGGTCGCAGCCGCGTGATCCGCAGTTGGGCGCCGTAGGCGTCGGTGAGCGCCTTGAACTCGTCGAGCTGGTCGACGTTGTCGCGCGTCACGACGACGCTCACCTTGAACGCTCCGAACCCCGCCTCGGCGAGGTGGTCCATGGCACGTCGTGCCGCGGCGTGCGAGCCCTCGCCACGGATCAGGTCGTTCACATCGGCGGTGGCGCCGTCGAGCGAGATCTGCACGTCGAGGTAGTCCATCGCCGCGAGTCGTCGCGCTGCGGCGGCGTCGATGAACGTGCCGTTCGTCGAGAACTTCACACCGACCTGGTGGTCGATGGCGTACTCGACGATCGGGAAGAAGTCGCTCCGCAGCATCGGCTCGCCGCCGCCGAGGTTCACGTAGAAGACCTGCAGCCGCTGGAGCTCGTCGACGACGGCGAAGCACTCCTCGGTGGTGAGCTCACGGGGGTCGCGCCGCCCGGAGCTCGACAGGCAGTGGACGCAGCTGAGGTTGCACGCGTAGGTGAGTTCCCACGTCAGGCAGATCGGCGCGTCGAGACCGAGCCGGAACTCGT
>CAJBIS010000292.1 GCA_903953195.1 uncultured Actinomycetes bacterium | reverse complement strand
TCACCTGCGACTGCCACTCGGGGTGCGTCAGCACGTAGAAGCGGTTCGTGCGAATCGCATCGACGACCATCGCCGCGATGTCGTCGGGTTCCAGACCGGACTCGATCAACTGGTCCACGATCGAGCGCAGGCCGCCACCGTCGTCGGTGCCACCGGAACGGCCGGGCGTCGGTTCGGAGCGCTGTGGTCGGTTCCGTTCGCTGCGGTTGATCTGGGTGCGCACCCACCCGGGGCACACCACGGTGACGCCCACCTCGGGGTGCGTCATCGACAACTCCAGACCGAGGGTCTCGGAGAGGGTCACCACGGCGTGCTTGCTCGCGTTGTACGGACCCATCCCCGCGTTGGACGTGAGGCCCGCCATCGACGCGGTGTTGACCACGTGCCCGCCACCGCTCTCGATGATGCGCGGCACGAAGCTGTGGATGCCGTGGATGACGCCGAACAGGTTGACGCCGAGCACCCAGCGCCAGTCCTCGACGTCGATCTCCCAGCTCAGACCACCGGCCGCCACCCCCGCGTTGTTGCAGGCGACGTGCAGCGCACCGAAGACGTCCATCGCCGCGGTGGCGATGCGCTCGACATCGCTGGCGACGCTGACGTCGGCCGTGACGGCGAACACGTCGGCGCCGGTGGCGCGCAGCTCCTCGGCCACGACCTCGAGCGGTCCGGCCTCGATGTCCGAGAGGACCAGCCGCATGCCTTCAGCGGCGAAGGCCCCGGCGAGCGAACGGCCGATGCCGCTCGCCGCGCCGGTGACCACCGCGACCTTGCCGGTGACGTCGTCCACCGCAGTCCCCTTGGATCGAGTCGGGCCGGAGCCCTCAGTACTTGTAGTGCTCGGGCTTGTACGGACCCTCGGCCGGGATGCCCAGGTAGTCCGCCTGATCGGTCGTGAGCGAGGTCAACCGCACACCGAGCGACTCCAGGTGGAAGCGGGCCACCATCTCGTCGAGCTGCTTCGGCAGACGCCACACGCCGAGCGTGTAGTCCTCGTTCTTGGCGAACAACTCGATCTGCGCGAGCACCTGGTTGGAGAACGAGCAGCTCATCACGAAGCTGGGGTGACCGGTGGCGCAGCCCAGGTTGAGCAGACGGCCCTCGGCCATCACGATCACCGAGTGACCATCCGGGAAGACGAACTCGTCGACCTGCGGCTTGATCACGACGTGCTGGACATCGCTCATGCGGGCGAGACCGGCCATGTCGATCTCGTTGTCGAAGTGACCGATGTTGCCGACGAGCGCGTTGTGCTTCATCCGCGCCATGTGCTCGGCGGTGATGATGTCCTTGTTGCCCGTCGCCGTGATGAAGATGTCGGCGGTGTCGAGCACGTCCTCGAGGCGGGCCACCTGGTAGCCCTCCATCGACGCCTGCAGCGCGCAGATCGGGTCGATCTCGGTGACGATCACACGGGCACCCTGGCCCCGCAGCGACTGGGCGCAGCCCTTGCCGACGTCGCCGAAGCCACACACGACAGCGGTCTTGCCGCCGATCATGACGTCGGTGGCCCGGTTGATGCCGTCGATCAGCGAGTGACGACAGCCGTAGAGGTTGTCGAACTTGGACTTGGTGACCGAGTCGTTGACGTTGATGGCCGGGAACAGCAGCGTGCCCGCCTCGAACATCTGGTAGAGGCGGTGGACGCCGGTGGTGGTCTCCTCGGTGACGCCCATGATCTCGGCGCCGATCTTCGTCCAGCGCTCCGGGTCCTCGGTGAGCGAACGGGTGAGCAGGTCGATGATGACCTTCCACTCGTCGGAGTCGTCCTCGGCAGCGGCCGGCACCGCACCTGCGGCCTCGTACTCGGTGCCCTTGTGGACCAGCAGCGTGGCGTCGCCGCCGTCGTCGAGAATCATGTTCGGGCCGGCGGTGCCGTCGTCCCAGCGGAGCGCCTGCTCGGTGCACCACCAGTACTCCTCCAACGTCTCGCCCTTCCACGCGAACACCGGAACGCCGCGCGGGTCGTCGATGGTGCCGGTCGGGCCGACGGCGATGGCAGCCGCCGCCTCGTCCTGGGTGGAGAAGATGTTGCAGCTGGCCCAGCGGACCTCGGCGCCGAGCGCCGTCAGGGTCTCGATGAGCACTGCGGTCTGCACCGTCATGTGCAGCGATCCGGTGATCCGGGCGCCGCGCAGCGGCTGGGCGTCGCCGTACTCGCCACGGATGGCCATCAGGCCCGGCATCTCGTGTTCGGCCAGCTGAATCTGCTTGCGGCCCAGCGGCGCGAGCGACAGGTCGGCCACCTTGAAGTCGGTGAGTGTCATGAGAGGTCCTCTCGCCGCGCCCGGGCGCGGCATCGTCGAAGCATCGGTTGGTGTGCTTCGGGCTGGGATCGTCTGATCCCCACGGCGCAGCCCGCGCCCCGAGAGACTAGCGGGTCCGCGGACCCCCGCCGTGCCGTCCGTAGTGTGGCCACGGGCCATCCCGCCCCTTCTCAACAAAGGAGCTCACGTGTACACACGATCCATCCGATCCGTCGCCATCACGCTGCTCGCGGTCTCGGCGGTCGTCGGACTGAGCGCATGCGGTGACAAGTCGAAGGACACCACGACCACCAGCGCTGCGGCCAACTCGACCACCACGACCGCCGCGGTGACCACCACGACCTCGAACGCCGAGGCGGAGGCCACGAAGAAGTTCGACGAACAGATCCAGCGGGAGCTGCAGGAGGTCGGCTGTTACAACGGCAGCGTCGACGGCATCCTCGGACCGAAGTCCGACGCGGCCATTCTCGAGTTCCAGCGGGCCGAGGGCCTCGCCGCCGACGGTGAGTTGGGCCCGGAGACCGAGGCCGCACTGAAGAAGGCGGTTGCGGCCGGCAAGAAGGTCTGCGGCGGCTCGTCGACCACCACCACGGCCAAGCCGGGCTCGACGACCACCACGACGGCGAAGCCCAATCCCGGCGCGTGCACGGCAACCGCGCTGGTGAACGCGCTCGGCGGTGACCCCAGCACGAAGCTGTCGAACTTCGTGTGCTCGGGCAACTACGCGGCCGGCACATTCGGTGGTGAGAAGTTCATCCTCGAGAAGTCGGGAGGCACCTGGGTGCGCCCGAATCAGGATCCGTGCGGATCGGCCAGCGCCGGCCTGCCGCCGATCATCCTCGAGGACGGCTGCCCCAGCTGAGGTCAACGGGGGGCGCGTGCCCGGCACGCGTCCCCCACACCCCACCTCGCGTCTCGGTGCGTCTCGCCGCATCACGCGGTGCAGACGCACCGGGACGCGGCGGGGTGGGTCAGGTGCGGAGCCAGCCCTTGAGCTGGTCGAGGATGTCGACCGGACCCGGGTCCACGCCCTCGTTGAACGCCATGTGGAGCGTCACGAGATCGCCCAGGAGCACCAGGTCGAACAGTTCGGCGAGCGGTGTGTCGCCCTGCGCCCTGACGGAGTGGATGCCGGCGACGACCTCGTCGCACGACTCGGCCACGAAGTCGAAGCGGCGACCGATGTTGGGCGCCTCGCTCGAGTGGCGCAGGAACAACAGCGTGAACACCTGACGGGTCACGTCGCCGTGCTGGGCCCAGCCGCAAAGTTCGTTGTGGGTGAGCTCCGGGATGCGGTTGCACCACGACGGCACCTTGCAGTTCTCGTTGAACTGACCCTTCCAGCGCCATCCGGCCACCTCGCCGAGCGCGCCCCCGCCGTAGACCAGCGGCATCGTGCGGCCGATCCGGCGCGCCAGCCGCGTGGCGGCGTTGTCGTCGCCCGACAGCTCGTCGCGACGTCGACGCAACTGCTCCACCGCCGAGGCGATCATCGGGGCGGTGTCGTCGACCAGACCGAGACGGTCCAGCACGACCAGCAGCGGCACCGTGACCGCGCCGATACCGGCACGGGGCATCGGGATCGACGTGTCGACCGGTACGACGGGCGCACCGATCTGGCCGGCGAGCTCGACCAGCCGGCCGCCCGACGCCACCACGACGACGCGGGCGCCACGCTCGGCGGCGATGCCGACGGCGTTGAGGGTCTCCTCGGTGTTGCCCGAGAACGAGTTGGCGAACACGAGCGTGTCCGGGCCGACGAACGCCGGGCACTCGTAGTGCTTCGACACCATGATCGGCACGGGACTCTGCGGACCGAGCACCGCCGCCGCGGCGTCGCCACCGATGCCGCTGCCACCCATGCCCATCACCACGACCGACGAGATCCCGTCCCCCGACGGCAGCCCGTCGACGGCGCGGGCGGAGACCTGGGCGTTCTCGAGTTGTTCGGGCAGGCCCAGCGCCGCGCCGAGCATGTCGAGCGTGTCGAGCACCGCCATCAGTCCTCGAAGGTGCCGGTGATGTCCTCGGCCTCGGCCTTGGCCATCAGGCGATCGTGCTCGGCGTCGTCGACCGAGGTCGCCTCGTCGATCAGAAGCACGGGGATCCCGTCGCGCACGTCGTACCGGCGGTGCAGCCGCGGGTTGTAGAGGCACTGCTCGTCGGCGAAGTACCAGAGCGGACCCTTGTCCTCGGGGCACGCCAGCACCTCGAGGAGGCGCGGATCGAGACGGTCATCGGTGCTCATGTGGGGTCTGCTCCCTGTGTTGGGCCTGGGCGGCCGATCAACGATGTCGAACTGGTCACGACGTCATCACCGCCTGCACCTCGGCGACCCGTGCCGCCACGGCGGCGGGGTCGGCGGCCTCGACGTTGAGGCGCAGCAGCGGCTCGGTGTTGGACGGGCGCAGGTTGAACCACCAGTCACCGGCGTCGACGGTCAGCCCGTCGAGGCGGTCCTGCGCGAGTGCGGCGTAGTGCTCGGCGACGAGCTCGATCACAGCGTGTGGGTCGTCGACCCGGGTGTTGATCTCACCCGAATCGGCGTACCGGTCATAGGGCTTGCGCAGCTCCGACAGCGGCACACCGGCCGCGGACATGCGGCCGAGGATCATCATCGACGCGATCAGGCCGGAGTCGGCCCGGAAGTTGTCGAGAAAGTAGTAGTGCGCCGAGTGCTCACCACCGAAGACCGCTCCCGTGTCGGCCATCAGCTTCTTGATGAACGAGTGCCCGACGCGACTCCGCACCGCGGTGCCGCCGTGCTCGGCGATCACCTCGGGCACCGCCTTCGAGCAGATCAGGTTGTGGATCACCGTCCCGCCACCCGTGGCATCGAGGATGCCGGCGGCGATGATCGCCGTGGTCGTCGACCCCGACAGCGTGACGCCCTGCTCGTCGATCACGACCACCCGATCGGCATCGCCGTCGAACGCCAGACCCAGGTCGGCCCCCGTCTCGAGCACCCGGGCGCGCAGCGCCTCCTGGTTGACCGGCTGAATCGGATCGGCCGGGTGGTTGGGGAACGTGCCGTCGAGCTCGGCGTACATGACCTCGAGCTCCAGGGGCAGCCCGGCGAACACCGCCGGTACGACCAGACCGCCCATGCCGTTCGCGGTGTCGGCGACCACCTTCATCGGTCGCAGCGCGTCCACGTCGACGAAGCTGCGCACGTGGTCGGCGAACGCGTCGAGCACGTCGACCGCCGAACTCGTGCCGGGCTCGGCGGCATCGGCGAGTTCGCCCGCGAGCGACTGCTCGGCCAGATCGCGCACCACGAACAACCCGCTGTCCTCGCCCACCGGACGGGCGCCCGAGAGACACATCTTGATGCCGTTGTACTGCGCCGGATTGTGCGAGGCGGTGAAGACGGCCGCAGGCGCCCCACGCGACCCCGAGGCGAAGTACACCTCGTCGGTGGAGCACAGGCCGAGGTCGACCACGTCGACGCCCTGGCTGCGCACGCCATCGGCGAACGCCGCGCTCATCTCGACACCCGTCGGACGCATGTCACGGCCGACCAGAACCGTGTCGACCGAGCCGCCGGACGTCGCCGCCTCGTCGAGGGCGAATCGGGCGAACCCGGCGCCGATCGCGCGAGCCATGGTGGGATCGAACTCACCGGGGCAGATGCCACGGACGTCGTAGGCCTTGAAGATCGCCCCGAGTGGGGACTCGCCCTGCGTTGACATGGTCCGCACCCTAGTGGGCGGCCGACGTGCCTCCGGGACCGTCCGCCGGCGACCGCTGCATGAACTCACCGGGGCTCAGCTCGTAGTCACCGAGCCGGGCGTGGCGTCGGATCGAGAACAGGTCGCGCACCAGTCGGCTGGTGTCACGGGCGATCCGGACGGTCGAACGGGACGAGTTCACCACCGTCACGGGCACCTCGACCAGCGTCAGCCGGTAGCGCTCGACCAGGTGGAACACCTCGACGTCGAAGGCGAACCGATCGACCGTGCAGTGGGAGAAGACGAGCTCGGCGGCGTCGGAACGCATGGCCTTCAGGCCGCACTGTGTATCGCGGTACCGGCCCAGCAGCACGATGCCGGTGAGCACGTTGACGACGCGGCCGCCGACCTCCCGCAACCGGCCGGCGCGGACCACCGTGAGCGTGTCCGTGTGCTGCCGACTCCCCACCGCGACGTCCCATCCGTCCTCGATCCGCTCGACGAACTTCAGCAGCTGCGATGGCGCGTAGGCCAGGTCGGCGTCGATGAACGCAACCGTCCGACCGGTCGAGGCGAGCACCCCGGCACGCACCGCCGCACCCTTGCCCCGATTGTGCTCGAGGACGACCACCTGATCGGCACCGGCGGAGCGGGCCACGGCAGCGGTGTCGTCGTCGGAGCCGTCGTCCACCACCACGACCTCGAGTCCGCCGGCGTCGGCGATCGACGCGAGCTCCTCACGGATGCGGTCGATCGATTCGGCGATGCGATCGGACTCTCGAAACGCCGGCACGACGACGCTCAGCCGGGCATCACCCCGGGCCGGCGGTCGCGGCAGCGGGCGACGCTGGTCCTCGCGGACGAACGTGAACATGGCGCGCCGATAGTTGGCCACTCGGATCACGAACGCCACGAACAGTGCGGGCAACTTGATCAGGACCAGCGCCCACACCCGGCGTGGATCGAGGGCCAGATCGAGCAGCGAGACCACCGCCACATCGGCCACGAGCGCGAGCGACGCGGTACCCAGGTACGGCCCGGCGCTCCGGTAGAAGCGCTGCGACGGATCGTCCGGCAGCGTCAGCCAGCCGTGGAGCAGCCACGACACGCCGGTCGCCACTGCCACTGCGAGCGCATCCGCGAGCGCAACCGGCCAACCCCACTGCAGTCGGAGGACGCACAGGAGCCCGACATCGGCGAGCGTGGCGATCGTCCCGATGAGGACGAAGCGCCGGAGCAGGTTCACCGGGGAGCGGTGCCGTCGTCCGACGAGTCGTCTGGCGCGTCGTCCGCGCCGCCGTCGACGGAGTCGGCACCAACGGGATCAGCCGTGCGCTCGGCTTCGCGCTCGACGTCGTCGTCCGCGGCGCGGTCGACGTCACTGTCGTCGACGTCCGTCCCCGCATCCGCGTCCGCATCGCTCGCGCCGGCACCGACGAGGGCCGGCTCACGATCCCCGTCAGCGTCTCGGTCGGCGTCCTCGTCGGAGTCCCCGTCGGCCTGCGAACCGGCCGCGACCGCGGCACCCCCGTGGGCGCCCGCGAGCTCGAGGTCGCGGCGACGCTGGTCGTCGACCGCGAGGATGCCCACGATGACGAGTCCGCTGATCGTCAGGAACCACGCCAGGAAGTCGATCCAGGTGCTCCCGTAGGTCAGCGTCACGTTCTGCTCGGTCGGAATGACGACCATCTGGTTGGGCGACACGCGGTAGGGGCCCTCGGCGCCGCTCACCTTCCAGTTGGGGAAGTACGACGCCTTGACCAGCACCGGCACCCCGACACGATCGACACTGAACGAGATCGAGTTGGTGTCACTCTGGATGTCGTCGATCTGCACGCCCGGCAGCGGGGTCCGCGGTGGGTCGGCATCGTTCAGCGGGACACGCTGCCACGAGGACGGGCCCGATGAGGCCAGCGGCACGTCCCAACGCAACGGGTCCAGGTACCACGCCACGGCCGGTCCGGTGGACTTGGGCGCCTGGGCCTGACCCTGCGCCGGGGCGGGACGCTCGCCGTAGATCCAGCCGTCGACGTGATCGTCGATCTGTTCGGGGACGACCGGCTCGTTTGCCAGCGGCGCCACGATCTGACTGTCGGCGACCTCGAACACGACCCAGTTGTGCTGCACCCCGCCCGCCGGTGCCGGCGAGCTGAACGACGCGACCTCGGTGAGCCGGGGGTCGGTCCGGGCGGCGGTGACGGCGGCATCCGAGGTGGCCATGTAGTACTTCACGCCCATCATCTGCAGGTGCGACACCCCCTGGGAGATGTCGAAGTTGCCGTAGGGCAGGTCACGCTGCGCCCGCGACGGCTGCTGCGACAGCTCGGACTGGGTGAGGAAGTGGAACGGCGTGGTGGACGACGCCTCGAAGTAGAGGCCCTCCATCGAGCCGATGCAGCCGTCGGTGAAGTGCGGCAACAACATGAGTGCCATCGGCGTGCCGAAGCGGTCGAGCTTCGGCTCGTACTCCCACATCGCACGTCCGCAGCCCTCGCGTGCGCCGACGTCACGCATGGTCGACATGATCCCGTCGAACTCGGGGAACGCCTCGCGCTGCTCGAGCCCCATGTAGTTGTAGAGCGCCCAGCCGCCCGAGATGTTCTGCTTCGGGAAGTCGATGCCGAGCCAGCGGTAGGTGGAGCCGCCCGTGACCGCCGGGTCGGAGACGACCGAGCCACCGGGCAGCGCGCGCAGGGCGCCGCCGAGCGCGATCAGCACGACCAGGAACACTGCGATGAGTCCGCCGAGGCTGACCGAGACCGGCTCGTGATCCATGCGCCGCAGGTCGCCCACGACGAGCGCGAGCGACCGGACGATCAGGGCGACGCTGAGTGCGGCGAGCAGGTACAGCCCGAGGATGTAGAACGGCAGGATGCGGGCGTTCCAGAGCCGGTACTGCGGCAGGAGCACGAAGATCCACGCCATCGACACCGTCGTGAGCGTGAGCCACCAGCCGAGACGCACCCGGTGCACGAGCGACAACACCACACCGAGCGCGGCGAGCGCGAACACGATGTTGCGGTTCGGCATGTCGAACACGGTCGGATCGGGCCACAGGTACTTGCTGTACTCCGTGAGCTTCTCCCAGCCCATGTCGTTCAGGTACGTGCTGTTCAGGTAGAAGGGAACGAACCAGAAGGCGGCGACCAGGAACCCGACGGGCCCGACGATGGCCGCCCACTTGAGCACCCGCTGATCGAACGAGACGAAGAGCGCTCCGACGACGAGCGTGCCCACGATCGGGAACGCCGAGGGGATGAGCCAGAGCGTCAGCACGACGATCACGAGTGCGGACCCGGCGACGATGCGCCCGGCGCGGTGCTGGTCCCACCACGGGGTGCGGTCCTCCCGGCGGGTGAACAGGTAGACCACGGTCGCGATCGCAGCGAAGATCGCCGGGATCAGGTGACAGGTGATGACGAGTGCGAACAGCACGGCGCCGAGCGCCCGGTCACGGCCGGTCCGACTGCCCTTGATCAGCACGGCCAGGTACAGGACCGTGAACGTGAGCGAGATCGAGAACGCGAACTCCCCCGCCATCGTCGAGGGGATGTTGCCCCCGTAGATGGTGAAACCGGTCTCGTAGAGGAACACCGCAGCGCCGATGGCGACGAGGGGCGGTCCCGGGAACGGAAGCTTCGCCGACCGAGCCAGTGCGTAGCCGGCGAGCGGCATGGCGACCAGACCGGAGACCGTCACCATCTTGAACGCGATGTTGTACGGGATCGGGATCGAGAGTGCGACCAGGAACCCGGCGCAGATCCACACGAACGTTCGCAGCACCGGCGAGGTGATCCGCTGCTGGAGCCACCAGGTCCCGAAGGCGACCGCGGCCACGGCGAACGGGGCGAGCCACAGCGGCGGCCCGACGTTGAGGATCACGATCATCAGCGACGGGACGACCATGTAGAAGACGTAGGCGGGGAAGCCTGCGTACCAGTCGGGCGACCACCCGGAGAGGCGGAGGCTCGGCAGCAGGTGATCCCGCAGGAACGCCGGCCCCCAGACGTGGGCGCCCATGTCGCCGCCCGTCGCCGTGGTGTTCCGGAAGATCCACTCCGGGTGCAGGGTGGCGGCGATCACCGCGCAGGTGATCCCGACGATGACCCACGACGCGATGTTCGTGAGATTGCGCTGCGGGTGATCCGGATCGTCCACCGTGATCAGGTGCTCGAACGTTCCCCCGGAGCCGTCGTCGGCCGGTTCGTCGTCGCGCTCGGTCAGGTCATCGGTGATCGACGCAGAGTCCATGACCGAACCACTGTGCCACGCGTCGCCTCAGGAACCGACGCACGACATCGAATCCTGCGGCATGAATTCCCGGGGTGGACGTGCGCTCAGTTGGACAACGAGCGCTTGTAGCGGGTGTCCGCCGAGCTGAGGTCGGTGAGGATGCCGTCGAGTTCGATGACATCACCGTCACGTTCCCAGGTGCGGGTGTCGCACTTGGAACACGAGCGCATGACCAGGTCAGCACCGTCGACCGTCAGGTCGATCTCGACGAGATCGGTACCGCACACCTCGCAACGAGTTGCTTCCATGTCGACGTCTCCTTCTCCTCAGGCATCCGGGCCGAACCGGTCCGGACCCGAGGAACCCGACGGCCCCCCGGTGCGTTCGCTCCCCCGTCGGCAGCGAACCGGCGGTGTTGAGCAGTCGGGCCCGAGTCGCCCGCACACCTCCAGCGTGTCAGCTGAACGCCAGTACCGCCACTGTCACCGCGTTGAACACCATGTGGGTGGCGATCGCCGGGCCGAGGCGACCCGTCCGGACGGTCAGGTACGACAGGAGCGTGCCCAGCACGAACAGGCCGATGAACTGCAGGGGCTGGAGGTGCATGGCGGCGAAGACGGCGCCGCAGATCACGCAGGCGACGGCATCACCCAGCCCCCGCTTGCGGAGCGCCTGCAGCAACAGGCCCCGGTAGAACAGCTCCTCGACGATCGGGGCCCCGACGACCACGACGAGAGTGAGCACCACCCAGCCGAACGCTCCCTGGGCCTTGTCCGCGAGCGCCTGCGCCGGACGGGCCAGGTCCTCGTTGGTCTGCCCGATGAGACGGAGGATCGGCCAGTAGATGGCCGGAAGCACCGCCAGTTGCACCACCAGGCCGAGCGCCACGCCCACCGGGAGGTCCGGCCACCGGGCGCGGAGACCGAAGTCGGCGACCACACCGTTTCCCTTGGTGCGGGCCGCCCACACCACCACGATGATCCAGCCAACCCACATGGGGATCTGGAGCAGCGCCACCGCCCACAGCGGCACCTGGGCCATCTCGGTCCAGCCGCCGATCGAGTAGGCGACGACCTGCGACACGACGAGCAGCAGGTTGGCCAGCGCAATGCCGGCCAGGACGTCGCCGAGCCCCCAGCGGGGCACGGAGCCTGCCGCCGGATCGACGGGATCGGGCGAACCGGACACGGGAGGACGGACCGTCGGGTCGTCGGGCGGCGGGGTCAGGCGCCGATGAGGTCGAACGACGACTGGCCGCCGGTGAGCCGACGCTCGTCCCGGAGCTCCCAGCCCCGCGGCACGCGCACGGCGTTCGCATGGGACTCGCAGAGGTCGTGGATCATCGGGTGACCCTCGGGAGCGAGGTCCTCGAGCCAGACGATGCTGTCGGCGTACGCGTACGACAACGTCGCACTCGCGGTTCGTCCGCAGCCTGGCCGGGCGCAACTCCTGCTCACGGCTCCGACCGTACCGCCGGACCCGGTTCGAGTGAGGGATGCCACGGCGCTGTTCCGAAGCGTTCGTTCAGACTCGGTGGTGGCGACGCCCGGCCCCGTCATGGCGAATCCGCCGAGTGCTTCTAGGCTGTGGAGATGCCGAATGAGCAACTCGACCAGACCCCGGGGACCAAGGGGGGCGGTCGCAAGGAGAACGGTCTGCCCTCGTGGCTCATCTGGATCCTCGTGGCCGTGGTCGGCCTGACCGTGATCAGCGCGCTGTCCCTGTCCTCCGACACGGGCCAGCCGATCCCGTTCTCGAGTTTCGTCGACAAGGTGGCGGCCGGGGACATCAAGTCGGTCAACTGGAACAACGCGACCAACACGATCTCGGGCACGACCAAGAGCAACGAGGACTTCACGACCTCAGGCCCGACCGATCCTCCGCCCGACCTGCTCAAGGAGATGAACGCGAAGCAGGTCGAGCTGACGTTCGACACCCCGACGCCGAACCTGTTCACCCAGCTGATCCCGCTGCTGCTGCCGGTCCTGCTGATCGTCGGCTTCTTCGTGTGGATGAACCGACGGGCCCAGGGCCAGATGAGCGGCATCATGTCGATCGGCCGGTCCCGCGCCAAGACGTACACCACCGAGCGACCGGCGACGCTGTTCACCGACGTCGCCGGCTACGAGGGCGTGAAGCGTGAGATCCGTGAGGTGGTCGACTTCCTGAAGGAGCCCGACCGCTTCCTCGAGATCGGTGCCCGCATCCCCAAGGGGGTGCTGCTGGTCGGCCCTCCGGGCACCGGCAAGACCCTGATCGCCCGGGCCGTCGCCGGCGAGGCCGGCGTGCCGTTCCTCTCGGTGTCGGGTTCGGACTTCATGGAGATGTTCGTCGGCGTCGGCGCCAGCCGGGTGCGCGATCTGTTCGAGTCCGCCCGCAAGCACGGCCGGGCGATCATCTTCATCGACGAGATCGACTCGGTGGGCCGCAAGCGCGGTGCCGGGCTCGGCGGCGGACACGACGAACGAGAGCAGACGCTGAACCAGATGCTGTCCGAGATGGACGGCTTCGAGGGCTCCGAGGGCATCGTCATGATGGCGGCCACGAACCGGCCCGACATCCTCGACCCGGCGCTGCTGCGCCCCGGCCGCTTCGACCGCCAGGTCGTCGTGCCGCTGCCGGAACTCGACGATCGCAAGGCGATTCTCGCCGTGCACATCCGCCACAAGAAGCTGTCGCCCGACGTCGACCTGGACCTGGTCGCCCGAGGCACGCCCGGCATGTCGGGTGCCGACCTGGCCAACCTCGTGAACGAGTCGGCGCTCACCGCGGTGCGACGCGGCAGCAAGGTCGTCGAGATGCACGACTTCGAGGACGCCCGTGACCGGGTCCTCATGGGGCAGCGCCGTGAGTCGATGGTCCTGTCGGACCGCGAGAAGGAGATCACGGCGTACCACGAGGCGGGCCACGCGCTCTGTGCCGCGCTGCTCCCCCACGCCGATCCGGTGCACAAGGTGACGATCCTCCCGCGCGGCATGGCGCTGGGTGTCACCCAGCAGCTCCCCGAGGAGGAGAAGCACTCCTACAGCCAGGAGTACCTCGAGGAGAGCATCGTCGTCGCGATGGGCGGCCGTGTCGCCGAGGAACTCGTCTTCCAGCACCGCAGCACCGGTGCCGCGAACGATCTGCAGGTCTCGACCGAGCGGGCCCGGCGGATGGTCACCGAGTTCGGCATGAGCGACCACATCGGCCCACGAGCCTGGGGCACGTCCGGCCCGGTGTTCCTCGGCGAGGACTTCGGCCATCAGCGGGAGTACTCCGAGGAGACCGCGCGGTCCATCGACACCGAGGTCGAGCGACTGCTCCGCGTCGGCGAGGACCGGTGCCGGGAGCTGTTGATCACCAACCGCGGCGCCCTCGACCTGGTGGCACGGGCGCTGCTCGAGCAGGAGACCATCTCGGGCAGCGAGGTCAGCCGGCTGATCCGGGTCGCCAACGGCACCGAGCCGGACGTGCCGGCACCGTCACCCCAGCCGCTGCCGCCACCCGTGACGACCCCGCCTCCTGCGGGTGCCGTTCCCCCGCCGATCCCGCCGAACCTGGCCCCGGGCGGTGGCCCGAACGTCCTGCCCGACCCGCTCCGGTCGGATCGACCGGACCTCCCGGGCGAACTCGGCAGTTCCTGACCACGCCGCGCTGCGCCGGACTCCGGCGCTGACGCCTCCGGCCACCACGAATCCCGGGCACCACCCGAGCAGCTCAGTCGTGGCGGTGGTCGTGGGCCTCGTCGTGGGTGTGATCGTGTTCGCCGTCGTCAGGGTGGGCGCACCCTGCGGGCGTCGACCCGGGTTCGCGGGCCTCGGCCACCGCGGCCCACAGATGGGTCGACGACACCGGACCGGCGAACGAGTCGACGACCACGCCGTCGACGTCGACGATGACCGTGATCGGCACCGAGTCGATGCCGTACCGGGCGTGCAGTTCCGGGGCCTCGCTCACCTCGACGTCGCAGACCACCACCTGGTCGCTGTCGAGCGGCGCCACACGAGCCAGCACACCGGCGCACGTCTCACAGGTGCGTGACGAGAACACCGCGACCAACCACGGCGCCTCGGGCCGCGGGAAGTCGCGCCGATCGATGTCGGTCGGGATCCGGTGGGCGCCCTGCGGTCGGGTCGGCGGCGCCGAGCGTCGCTGCACCACGATCACCGCCACGACCACGACGGCCGCGATCAGCAGTGCGGGGAGGAGGCGTTCGAGCACGATCGGTCGCGCAGACTGCGACGGTCAGCGGCCCGGCAGCGGCACCGGGCCGGACTGCGGGGTGCGGAACGGGACGGCGAGCCCCATGGCCAGTTCGTTCTCGGTCGGATACGTCACCAGTCGCTCGACCACGATCGGCGTCATCGACGTGATCCGCAGACCGACCGAGGTTCCCGGCCGCGTCGACGGCGGCACCGTGAGCGCCACGCTGTCACCGGCGGCGACCTCGATCGTCGACGTGGCGGCCGCGACGGCGTCGGCACCCAGATCCGGGTCGACCGGCACGGTGCTGATCTGCGCCACCGTCGACGCCGGATTGTGCACGAACACCACGGGCGCAGGGTTCGCACCCGCATCGATCGCCGGGACGAGCCAGTCGCCGGCCATCACCGGACTGCCCGTGGAGATCGCCACACCCGACGTGACCGCCGGACGCACCGCTGTCGCCGGTGCCCCATCGGCGGGCGCCGGCGCTGCGGCCGGTGGACCGGTGACCGAGTTCAGTCGGGCGACGACCACCGGCGCGCCATCGGTGGCGACGCTGATGGCGTGGTACCCGACCGGCGGCACCCGACTCTCGGCGGACAGGTCGACCACCGCGTACCGGAGCGCCGGGAGGTCGAGGACGATCGGTTCGGGAGCGGTGGACGCTCCGGCGAACGGGATGACCCGCACCTCCGCAGAGATGCGCTGGTCCGTCGGGTTGACCACGACGAGCGACTCGGCGACACCCTGGCCCGTGAATCCGCCGGGGAGCACCCAGCGCGGCGACTCGGTGGCCATGCCGACGTTCATGCGGAGCCCGACCACGCCGGTCGACCCGTCGAACGTCTGTGTCGTCTCGGCGATGAGCCGACCCGATCGCGCCCGGACGACAACGGCGAACAGGTCACGACGCTGGACGACGGCCCCGAGGTCGACCACGCGGGACGACCGGGCCGGAACAACGATGCCGCTCAGTTCGGCGGGCGTTCGGGCCGAGGCATCGAGGATGACCTCGATGTCGACGCCCGCATCACCGGGGAACGGATTGAACAGCGTCACCTTTGCGGTCGCGCCACGAGCGGAGTCGAGCGCCGGGAACCACCAGCGGTCCGAGGTCGCCGTCGCGCACGGCACCTGGTCCTCCTGGTTGATGGCGGTGAGCCGGTGCTCCACCACGATCTGGCCCGACGGTGACTCGACCGAGGCGGACAGGCCCGGGGCAGCGAACTCGCGGTCGACGTCGACGACGAACGGTCCGTGGGCCGGCACGAGGAACATCTTCGACGGGACCGGACCCGTCGGCCCGACCGGCGACACCCGCACCGGAAGGTTCCGATCGGTGGGGTTCGTGATGATGATCCGGTGGGCGAAGGGTTCGCCGGGACCCGCCGTGGCCGCAGCGCAGTACCACGTCGCCGACACAGCCTGATCGGCGACCGCGGCGGCCACCACGGGTCGATCCAGCGCCGACGGCTCCGGCTCGCTCGAACCCGGGAACCACACCACCAGACCGACGACGGCGGCGACCGCAACGAGTGCGAGCAGGATGCGGCCGAACTTCACGACGGCTCCTCGTCGACGGCGGGCGCCACGATCGGCCCCGGTTCGCCGGGCTCGATGACCGGTTGCTCGGCGGTGATGACCGCCGCGTCGGCCGGTGGTTCGGCAACGAGCTCGCCGCGATCGGTGCGGCCCTCGAGATCGTCGCGACCGGCGCGGCCATCGAGATCGCCGCGATCGGTGCGGCCATCGAGATCGTCGAAGTCGACGGGCCGTTCGATGTTGCGTACCCGGCGGGTCGGCTCCGGGCGCCGGCGGGCCACGAGCACCAACAGCAACAGCAGCGACACGACCTGGACCGCCTGGAGGCCGCGCGACGACGTCGGCGTGGACCAGCCGAGGGTCGCGGGCCCCGCATCCGGCACCGAGAAACGCTGACCCCAGCCGAACAGATCGCTGCGGGTGGCCGGACCACCAGCGGTCTGCAGCGTCCAGCCCGGATCGGAGGTCACGGCCTGGGCGACACTCGCACCGGCGACCAGGTCGCCCTCGAACGACGTGCCCGGTCCCAGCCCGAGGACCGCCGGCGGCGCCGGAATCGGCGGGGCCGCGAGCTGAGCGACGAGCTTCGCGTTGCCGTCGTTCGGGAGCGTCAGCCCCGAGATGTCGCTGCGCAGCGGCCACGCCTCATCGACCCGGAACAACGACGCGCCCGGGGCGAGGGGCAGCTGGGTCAGGTCGAGCTGTTCGCGCAGCGCCGACTCGGTGCCGGTCGGCGGCGGGACCTCGAGCGGCGAGAACGGTTCGGGAGCGGGGCGGTCGACCAACAGGACGTACCGGATCCCCATCGGAGCGAGCGCCTGACCGAGCCGGGCGGTCCCGCCGACGAGCGCGGCGCCGAGCGCGGCGTTGATCTGCGCGACCGGCGCGCCACCGTCGAGTCGGGATCGCTGCGTGACCGTCGGGCTGAACCCCTCGCTGAGTCCGGCGGCGAGGCCGCTCGATCCCGGGAGCTCCCAGCCGGCGAGCGGGAGGACGTCGGCGTCGCCGATCCACAGCGTCCGGAAGTCATCGCCCTCGGCGACCAGGTTCAGCGCTCGCTGGTAGTCCCCCTGCGGCAGGTACCACCGGCCGTCCGACGACGCGACGAACGCGGGGACGAGCCCGAGGAGCAGCGCGACGAGCGCCACTCCCGAGAGCACCTGCCTGACGCCGAAGTCGCCGCCGACGACGTCGTGCTCGAAGGCGAACGCCGCCATGCTGACCGCGATCGCCAGACCGAGCGCCGCCGGGACCAGCGTGAGCTCGACGCCTGCGCCGGCGAACCAGCCGAGATCGACGAGCACCAGCGATCCGCCCCACGACGCCAGCGCCAGGACCCACGCCGCAACCGACCACGTCGAGCGCCAGCGGCGACCGATGAGCAGCGGCACCGCCGCCGCCACGATGATCCCCCACCCCAGGTACCCGACCGTGACCGGACCGACCGAGCCGGTGATCACGTCGGCACCCGACGGCCGGACCATGCGGCCGAACCAGATCCCGGTGATCGAGGTCAGATCACCCGAGCGGACCGCCGCGACGATCCACGGCGAGAGCACCACCGCCGCGAGCACCGCGCTCGCCACCGCGGCGACGCACATGCGCACCGCAGCGCGTCGGGAACCGGACCACCACGGTCCGATCGACAGCACGAGCACCGAGACCACGAGCAGCGCGGCGCCGGCGATGCTGACCGAGCCGACCACGACCAGCAGCAGGGCGGCCCCGGCGACGTGGCGCAGCCACGGTCCGCGACGGGCGTCCTCGACGCCGAACGGTTCGGCACCGGCGTGCGTGGCGATGCGGCGCAGGAACCACGGCGCGATCGCCCACACCCACAGGGCCTGCAGACGGCCGGTCCCCAGGGAGTTCAACAGCACCGGGCTCAGCGCGTAGACGGCGAACGATGCCGCCCGCGCCCGGGAGGACCCGGCGCGTGCGAACAGCTTCCAGGCGCCGAGTCCACCGATGAGCAGCGGCATGAGCACCAGCAGGCGGCGGGCCAGATCCACCGATCCGAGCAGCACGCCGGACACGATCCCGAGACCGGGCACGATCGGCTGCGGGACGGCGGACTCCCCCAGCCCGGTGTCACGCCATGCCGTCCACCACTCGCCGAGCAGCGATCGGGTGCCCTGCGCCGCGTCGACGAACTCACGCAGCACCGGGAGCTCGCCGCCGATCAGCTTGCGGGTCCCGAGGACGCCGATCGCGACGACCGCAACGATGAGCGCGACGCCGGCACGGCTGTCGGTGGCGGTCAGATCCCGCAGATAGCCGCGGCTCGACTCGGTCGCGGCCGCGAATCGGCTCTGGCCGTCGTCGGTGCGGACCAGCGAGGCGAGTCGGTAACTGCCGCGGTGCACGAGCGGTTCGAACTCCGAGTCGTGCGAGCGCCGGTACCGACGGATCCGGCTCCGCTGCGCAACGGCGCGGGGCAGGCCCACGACACCCCCGGCGAGCGCCGCGAGGTCGTCACCGGATCGGCGGAACCGACCGAGCACCAGCGACGTCACCGCGTCGACGAGGGCGAGCACGAACGACACCGGGATCCGGTACCAGGCGCGGCGGAACTCGACGTTCGCCAGCACCATGCGGGCCTGATGGCGAATGGTGAGCCGCTCGCGGTCGATGCGGCGACGCTCCTCGAAGCGGCCGCGATGACGCACCACCGCTCGGGGGCAGAACTGCACCGACGCGCCCGCGATCAGCGTTCGCCAGCACAGATCGACGTCCTCGCCACACGTCGGGATGTCCTGACGGAACCCGCCGATGACGGTGAACAGGTCGGACCGGACGAGCATGCAGGCCGTCGAGACGGCGAACACGTTGCGGGCCTGATCGTGCTGCGACTGGTCGAGCTCACCCGGGTCGACGAGTTCGGCGGCGGCGCCGTAACCGTCGACGCCGAGACCGACCGAGGTGAGGATTCCGGGATCGTTCCAGTCGACGAGCTTCGCTCCGACCACGCCGGCGTTCGCTCGGAACGCCTCGGCGACCATGGCGGTGACCGCCTCGCGACCCAGCACCACGTCGTCGTGGCAGAACAGCAGGAACGGCGCGTCGTCGGCGAACGCCCTGGCCTCGTTGGCCGCAGCCGAGAACCCGTGATCGCTCTCGCGGCGGATCACCCGGGCATCGGGCAGGGTGACGCGCACCCGGTCGTCGAGTCGGTCGGCGCTCCCGTTGTCGACGACGACGACCGAGAGCTCGCTGTACTCCTGACGGGCGAGCGATCGCAGCGTGTCCTCGAACCACGATCCGGGATCACGGGCGACGACGACGGCGATGACGGCCGGTACGCCGGTGCCGACGACGGCGGCGTCGGTGGTCAGGCCCCACTTGGCGTCCTCGTCGGCGTCATCGTCATCGAGATCCCACTCGAACCCCGACGCGCCGCCCTCGGGCAACGGGAGTTCTCCCGGTGCCTCCGAGTGCACCGGGTCGTCTGCGGGGTCGCCGGGCGCCTCGGTCTCGTCGGGATCGTCAGGAATGACAGGAACCTCTCGGGGGACGCGTCCACGACGCGATCGTGGGGGGCACGACGCGTCGATCGTAACGCAGCACCCCTCGCAGGCTGCGGAGGCTCCAGCGGTGGCACGGCGACGACCGCCGCCCATCTACAGTGCGGCTGCATGAGTGAGCCGAAGGTCACCCGAACGACCCGGATCCCGGCGTGAGAGCGCTGGTCACCGGTGCCGGCGGGTTCGTCGGCCACCACCTCGTCGAACACCTCCGGAGTGCCGGCGACGACGTGCTGATGACCGACTTCGTGGTCGACCACCTCGACATCACCGACGTGGACGCGCTGGTCGAGCGGTTCCGACGTGACCGGCCCGAGGTCGTCTACCACCTGGCCGGAGCCAGCGACGTGGGTGGATCGTGGGCCACACCGCACGCCACGTTCCGGGCGAACGCCGAAGGCACACTCAACGTCCTGTTCGCCGCCCGCGAGAGCGGCGTCGAGCGGGTCCTCACCATCGGGTCCGCCGATGTCTACGGCAAGGTCACGCCGGACGAGCTGCCACTCACCGAGGACAGCCCGCTGCGACCGGTCAGCCCGTACGCCGCATCGAAGATCGCCGCCGACACCGTTGCCGACCAGGCGTTCCGGGGCTTCGGCCAGCAGGTCGTGCGCACCCGGCCGTTCAACCATCTGGGTCCGGGCCAGAGCGACAAGTTCGTCGCCCCGGCGCTCGCCGCCAGGATCGCCACCAACGAACGCTCGGGTGACCCGGTCGTCAAGGTCGGCAACCTCAGTCCGAAGCGGGACTTCACCGATGTGCGCGACGTCGTGCGGGCGTACCGCCTGCTCGTCGAGTCGGGCACGTCGGGCGACGTCTACAACGTGTGCTCCGGCGAGGCCATCGCCATCCAGGAACTCGCCGAGTCGCTGATCGCCATGGCCACGACACCCATGGAGCTCGTGCCCGACCCCGACCTGCAGCGTCCGGTCGACATTCCCGTGCTGCTCGGCGACTGCAGCCGGCTGGTCCGCGACACCGGCTGGCAGCGGACGATCCCGCTCGATGTCACGCTCGCCGACCTGCTCGACGACATGCGACGTCGCGTCGCCGACTGAGCGCACACCGAACCCCGATCCGGACACCTCCGGCGACTAGAAAGATCCCCATGACGAAGAAAGCGCTGATCACCGGAATCACCGGCCAGGACGGCTCCTACCTGGCGGAACTGCTGCTCGACGAGGGCTACGAGGTGATCGGCATGGTCCGTCGCTCGTCGACGGTGACCTTCGAACGGATCGCTCACCTGCAGGATCGCATCGCCACCGTGCCGGGCGACCTGCTCGACCAGGCCAGCCTCATCGAGTTGCTGCGGACCTACGAACCCGACGAGGTCTACAACCTCGCGGCGCAGAGCTTCGTCCAGACCAGCTTCGGCCAGCCGGTGCTGACCGGTGACGTCACCGGCCTCGGTGTCACCCGTCTGCTCGACGCCGTGCGGCTCGTGAATCCGGCGATCCGCTTCTACCAGGCATCCTCGTCCGAGATGTTCGGCAAGGTCGTCGAGGTCCCGCAGAAGGAGACCACGCCGTTCTACCCGCGCTCCCCGTACGGAGTGGCGAAGATGTACGGCCACTGGATCACGGTCAACTACCGAGAGTCCTACGACCTCCACGCCTCGAGCGGCATCCTGTTCAACCACGAGTCGCCGCGCCGCGGCCTCGAGTTCGTGACCCGCAAGATCTCGAACGCCGTCGCCCGCATCAAGCTCGGGCAGGCGAGCGAGCTGCGCCTCGGCAACCTCGAGGCCAAGCGGGACTGGGGCTTCGCCGGCGACTACGTGCGGGCCATGTACCTGATGCTGCAGCAGGACACCCCCGACGACTTCGTCGTCAGCACCGGCGAGACGCACTCGGTGCGGGAGTTCTGCGAGGTGGCGTTCGGCCACGTCGGTCTCGACTGGGAGGAGTTCGTCGTCATCGACGAGGCCTTCTACCGCCCGGCCGAGGTCGACCTGCTCGTCGGTGACGCCGCCAAGGCCCGGGATGCACTCGGCTGGAAGCCCGAGGTCGGTTTCCAGGAACTGGTCACGATGATGGTCGACGCCGACATGGACCTGCTCCAGGGCAAGCTCCGGGCCATCGGCTGAGACCGACATGACCCGCGTCGCCGTGATCTCGGGCGGCGTCGGCGCGGCCCGGTTCCTCCGAGGACTGCTCGAGGTCGTCGACCCCGGAGCGGTGACGGCGATCGTGAACGTGGGTGACGACGCGGTGGTGCACGGTCTGTACGTGTCGCCCGATCTGGACACGATCACCTACACGCTGGCCGACGCCATCGACCCCGAACGGGGCTGGGGCCGACGCGACGAGTCGTGGCGAGCCATCGAACAGGTCCGCCGCTACGCAACCGCCGCCGGCATCACTGCCGACGCGACCTCGGGCAACGACGCCGCCGGCTGGTTCTCGCTCGGCGATCAGGACCTGGGCACGCACCTGTACCGCACCTCACGGATGCGAGCCGGAGCGACACTCACCCAGGTCACCGCGGAGATCACCCGGGCGTGGGACCTGGGGCTCACCGTGCTGCCCGTGTCCGACGACCCGGTCCGCACCGTGCTCACCACCGCCGACGGCGCCGACCTGACGTTCCAGGAGTACTTCGTGCGTGAACAACACGGGGTCGCCGTGCAGTCGGTGCGGTTCGACGGTGCCGAACGCGCCGTCGCGTCACCTGCGGTGCTCGACGCCATCGACGCCGCCGACGTGGTGGTCATCGCACCGTCGAACCCCGTGGTCTCGATC